>JAYTRS010000001.1:0-2529 GCA_043746065.1 Bacteroidota bacterium
ATCGTACAAAAAAGCTACAACTATTACTGCGCTCACAAAAAGTGGTTACGATTTAATACCCTATAATGTAAATTATTTTCCTGAATCGCAAAACGAACTTGCATTTTATTTTGAAAGCTATAATACTGATACCGTACTAGGGAAAAACAAATCTTTTATTTATTCATATTACATCGAAACGAGTAATACGCTTAAAAAATTAGACAGTTATGGCGCCTTTAAAAAACAAACAACTGCAGCCGTTAACCCTCTACTAACAAAAATAGATATTAGTAAATTAGGTAGCGGAAGTTATAATTTAGTAATTGATATTCGCGATGAAAAAAATATATTACAGTTTCAAAAAAAATATTTTTTTCAACGCTTAAACAAAGCGGTTGATATTGTTGCTTTAGCTGGTTTTGATGAAAAAAAAACCATTGCCGATTATTTTGGTAGCTGTAATAATACCGATACCTTAAAAATGTTTGTAGAATGTTTGTGGCCCATTGCCAATGCCTTAGATAAGGAAAGAGTCATTAATCAAGCTACAAAAAAAGACCCTGCATTAATGAAAAAATTTGTTATTGATTTTTGGCAACGCTACGCTGCCGATACCGCTAACCCTTTAAAGTTATGGTCAAACTATTATAAAGATGTACAACAAGTAATGGTGCTGTTTAAATGTGGTAAACAGCCTGGCTATTATAGTGAGCGTGGAAGAGTGTATTTACAATATGGACCACCCAACCAACGCTCGCAACAATTTGCCGAAGAAAATACTTTTCCATACGAAATTTGGCAATATTACCGCTTAAACGATAGAAGTAATAATCAATTTTTCAGTAATCGAAAATTTGTATTTGTAAGTAAAATGTTGGGCGATGATTGTTATAACCTCATTCATAGCAATATGCGAGGCGAAATTTATAACGAACGCTGGCAATTTGAAGTCACTCGTCGAAACAACAATGGTATTGCAAACCCTGATAATACAATTCCTGCAGGTACAGAAAATAATAAGTTTAACGAAATTTACAGCAACCCACGTTAAAAAATTATATGCAAAATTTTAAAGTAGTAGTTGTAATTTTAAACTATAATGGGGTAGTTTTTTTAGAGAAATTTTTACCTACGGTAATTAAATATTCTAACCAACATCAAATTTATGTGGCCGATAATGGAAGTACAGATGCTTCTATTAACTATTTACAAACTAATTTTAAAACTATAACAATAATTAATAACAAGGGTAATTTTGGTTATGCAAAAGGATATAACCTAGCATTAAAACAAATACAAGCCGATGTTTATGTATTACTAAATAGCGATGTTGAAGTTACCCCAAATTGGATAGAACCTATTTTACAATTAATGCAAAGCGATGAAAAAATTGCGGCTTGCCAACCCAAATTATTAGATTATACAAAACGTACAACGTTTGAATATGCGGGCGCAAGTGGAGGTTTTATTGATAAATATGGCTACCCATTTTGTAGGGGGAGAGTGTTTAATTTTTTAGAAGAAGATAAAAATCAATATAATAATACCATAGAAGTTTTTTGGGCAACAGGCGCTTGCTTATTTGTAAAGGCAAATGCCTATTGGCAAGTGGGTGGTTTAGATGATGATTATTTTGCTCACATGGAAGAAATTGATTTGTGTTGGCGTTTAAAAAATGTGGGCTATAAAATATTTGTTCAACCTCAATCTACGGTTTACCACGTTGGTGGCGGAACATTAAATAAATTATCGGCACAAAAAACATTTTTAAATTTTAGAAATAGTTTAATTACTCTTACCAAAAATCACCCTTCAAAATTTTTATTTTTTAAAATTTTTCATCGTTTAAATTTAGATGGCGTAGCGGCTTTAAAATTTTTGTTTGATGGTCAACCCAAGCATTTTTTCGCAGTATTAAGAGCGCATTTTTCATACTATTATTGGTTACCAACTACATTAAGCAAACGTGAAAAATTTAAGCAAATTAAAAATTTTAAATTCAATATGTCCTTTATCTACAAGGGGCATATTGTAGGTCAGTATTTTTTAAAAGGTAAAAAACTATTTACTGAATTAAAAAGTGGTTTTTTTAGTTAGCGAATCATATTGAAGTAGTAATATAGAGTTATAAACTATTACAACTTCCATAAATCAATATTTTTATGAATTTAATGATGACCGATAGAAAGGTAAAAAAAACACCTCATAACAAAGTTATGAGGTGTTTTTAATTTAAAAAGAAAATGCTTTAGTAATACTTATTTTGTAAATTTATTTAACTACCTATACAAACTTACATTGCCTTTTTTATCATAGGTACTACCATCTTTACCAGTAGCTTTTATTATATAAAAATAAGTTCCTGCAGCACATTCTTTACCTTCTTGGTTTTTACCATCCCAAGCAATATTACCTGTGTTGCTTGTTACATCGTAAACTTTATTGCCCCAACGGTCAAATATATATGCTGTAATATCGCTTAAGTTAGTTGTTTTTAGAAAAAATACATCGTTACTTCCATCGCCATTTGGTGTAAATACATTTGGT
>JAYTRS010000002.1:0-7952 GCA_043746065.1 Bacteroidota bacterium
CTATATTTCATGCAATAGGTTCGTGTTGCCCACCAAATATGAGTGCCTTACCCACAAAATGTAATGGCACAAACACTGGTTCGGCAACAGCCACACCTGTTGGTGCAGCAGGGCCTTATACTTATAATTGGGCAGGGCCAGCAGCTTATACCTCAAGCCTTTCAAATGTAGTAGGTGCTAATACAATTAATAATGTAGCATCGGGTATTTATACAGTAACTATTATTGATAATAATTTATGTGCCGTAAACGCTACCGTACAAGTTACGCAACCTACCGCGGTAACAGCTGCTCCTAGTTTTACTAATGCAGGCTGTGCAGGTAATGGCATCGCAAGTGTTACCGCTAATGGTGGCACACCTGGTTATACTTATACTTGGAGCCCAAGTGGTGGCAATGCTTCGTCGGCTAGTGTGCCTGCGGGTACTTATACCGTTACTATAGAAGATGCTAATTTATGTTCGAAAACAGCAACATATAATATTATAAATACGGGCACAATTAACCCAGCATTTACAACGCCAACCTACACCCAATGTTTAAACGGTAATAGCTTTGTGTTTACTGCCGTATCGGCTGTGGGCACACACACTTACTCGTTTAATCCTGCAGCTGGCGCGCCAGCTATTGGTAATACTGCTACTTATGGGCCAGTAAATTTTACTGCCGCTGGAACATACACGGTTACGCATACTATTGTAAATGGTGTGTGTGCAGCTACTACCACATCAGTAATAGTTATAAATCCACAACCCCTAGCAAATGCTAATAGCAATAGCCTTGTGTGTGTAAGTAATAATATTAATTTAACATCTAATGGCGGTACAAGTTATGCTTGGAGTGGGCCTAACTCATTTGCATCTGGTGTTCAAAACCCAAGTGTGGTGGGTGCTACTTTGGCCGATGCTGGTGTTTATACAGTTACAGTAACTGCTTTAGGCTGTACTAATACCGCCACAGTAAATGTTGTAGTCACGTCGCCCACAACAACAGCATCTAATACTGGGCCTTTTTGCCAAGGCACTACTATTCAATTAAACACACCCATAGCTTCAACATATGTTTGGAGCGGGCCTGCTGGTTTTGTTTCAAATGTACAAAACCCAACACAGGCAAATAGCACATTGGCAATGGGTGGTACCTATACTGTATTGGTTAGTTTTGGTACTTGTACTGCTAGCGCAACTACCAACGTAGTTGTAAATGCCTTGCCAAACCCAACAATTACAACTAATAGCCCAGTGTGTGCGGGGCAAGATATTAATTTTACAGGGGCGGGGGGCTTAACATATTTTTGGTTTGGGCCAAATGCTTACTCAAGTATTTCTCAAAACCCAACTATTACTGCCGCTACCATAAATAATGCGGGTACTTATACCTTAGTGGTAACGGCTGCTAATACTTGCTCAAACACCGTAACGCAAAATGTAACAGTTAATACTTTACCAAGCCCAGTGGCCAATGGCACTACGGTTTGTTTTGGTACGAATGCAAATTTAACCGCAACTGGGGGCACAAGTTATGCTTGGAATGGCCCTAATGGGTTTTTATCTGCTTCGCAAAACCCTGTTGTGGTTGGTGTTACCAATGCAAGTATTGGGCAATATACCGTTATAGTTACCGATGCAAATACTTGTACTAATACTGCTTTTGCCATTATTAACGTATCGCCAATACCCACACCTACTGCAACAAGTAATGGTACAGTATGTTTAAATGGTATTATAAATTTAAGCGGTTCTGGTGGTAATACTTATTCTTGGGCAGGTCCAAATAATTTTTTTAGTACAAATGCGGCGCCTACTGTTAGCGCATCGGCAATAAGTACAGGTGGCATTTACACTTTAACAGCGTATAGTGGTGCTAATTGTAGCGCTACCGAAACCGTAAATATAGTTGTAAATCCTTTACCAACTGGTGCAATAACCGGTGTAAATAAAGGTTGTGCGCCTTTTTGTACGGCATTTACGTGCACAAGTACTTCGGTTATTCAAAATTATAATTGGAATTTAGGTAATGGCGGTGGCTTTAATAACGGTAATAACATTATTAGCAATTGTTATACTACCGCTGGCATTTATACAATAAGTACGGTACTCACCGATGCAAATGGATGTGTTAATACCGTAACATTTACAGCAGAGGCTTATCCTAAACCAAATGCAGACTTTAGTTATGTACTTGGCGAACCACAGTTAAACAATAGTAGCGAAGCTAGTTTTACTGATAATTCGGGTGGTGCGGTAATTACTAATTGGAATTGGTATTTTACTAACACTAACCAAAACCAATCTACACAACAAAACCCAACCTTTGTGTATAGTGAAATTGGTGAATACCTTATTGCCTTAGTAGTAAAAAGTAATAAAGGATGTTTAGATACCGTTTTAAAACCAATTACCATTAGCGAAGATTTTGGAATATGGATACCCAATGCTTTTACGCCAAGCGAAGATGGCATTAATGATGTTTTTCAACCTAAAGGTTATGGTATATTAAAATATAATATTGCTATTTACGACCGATGGGGCGAAAAATTATATACCAGCAAAAATATATTTGAAGGCTGGGACGGAACGTATAATGGACAATTGTGTAAAGATGATGTGTATATTTGGAAGATTACGGTAACCAATATTTTTCACAAACAAAAAGATTATGTGGGGCACGTTAGTTTAATACGATAAAATATAAAGTTACATATCATTCTACTTTTACAACTAATTACTTACCCTTTATTTTGCATTGCATTCCAACCCTGTGCCTTTAATTCATGCACCGTTCCTGCTTTAGCAACCATGTTACAACCCTTAGCTTTATTAGTTATGTGCCCAATAATGGTAAATTCTTTTACGTTTTTAATTTTTTCGTAATCGCCAATATCTACTGTAAACAATAATTCGTAATCTTCGCCGCCACTAAGGGCGCATAGTGTAGGGTCTAAATTAAATTCGCGGGCTGTATCAAAAGTTAATTGGTCTATTGGTATTTTTTCTTCGTACAACTCTACCCCTACTTCTGATTGTGTGCAAATGTGTAATATTTCGGATGATAAGCCATCGCTAATATCAATCATTGCAGTGGGTTTAATGGCAAGTTTTTTTAAAACATCAATAATATCTTTTCTTGGTTCGGGCTTTAACTGACGTTCTAAAATATAATCTTTACCACTTAAATCGGGTTGTAGTTTTGGGTTATCTTTAAAAATAGTTTTTTCGCGTTCTAAAATTTGTAAACCCATGTAAGCTCCACCCAAATCGCCACTTACACATAGTAAATTGCTTTCTTTAGCGCCATTTCTGTAAACAATATCATCAAATTTTGCAGTACCAATTGCAGTAATACTTATTACTAAACCGCTTTGGTTGGTGGTAGTATCACCCCCCACTAAATCTATATTATATTTATTGCACGCTAATAACATACCTGCATACAGTTCTTCTAAAGCCTCTAAACTAAAGCGATTTGAAATGGCAATAGAGACCAAAATTTGTTTTGGTTCGGCATTCATGGCATAAATATCGCTAAGATTAACCGCCACACTTTTAAAGCCCAAATGTTTTAAAGGCACATAGGTTAAATCAAAATGCACACCTTCTACCAACATATCGGTGCTTATAACGGTTTGTAAATTTGCATTGTTAATTACAGCAGCATCATCGCCTACGCCTTTAATGGTAGATTGGTGAGTAAGTTTTTATGTTGAGTTAAATGTTTTATTAAACCAAATTCGCCTAATTGCGCCAACTCGGTGCGGTTAATATTATCAAAATCCATTTTTTAAAATTTTAGTGTTACTGAAATGTAAAATTAAGATTTATACTGTATTTTTAACTATTGAATTTTTATGTTTAACTCAAATATCAAATTAAAATGAATTATTGGCTTATAAAATCAGAACCAAAAAAATACAGTTGGCAACAATTTAAAAAAGATAAAAAAACAGTGTGGGATGGCGTGCGCAACTACGCTGCCCGAAATAATTTAAGAGATATGAAAAAAGGTGATTTAGCTTTTTTTTACCACAGTAACGATGGGATGGAAATTGTAGGCATTGCTAAGGTAGTTAAAGAATCATATCAAGACCCCACAACCAGCGAAACAGCTTGGTTAGTAGTAGAGTTTGCGCCTTTTAAGGATATAAAAAAACCTATAACCTTAGAGCAAATAAAAAAAGAACCCAGTTTAGCTAAAATGGATTTAGTACGTTTAGCCCGCTTAAGTGTTGGTAAGGTTACTGAATTAGAGTTTACTAAAGTGTGTATGATGGGTGAAGTAGTTTTTGATTAAACTGCCACACTTGGTTTTACACTTGCCTCTCTAATTTTGTCAAGCTCCTCGTTTATTAATTTACGTTTTGTAGTTAACTCGGCTAACTTTGCTTTTTCGGTTTCAATTTTAGCTTCAATTTCTTTCATAAAACTATTACTACCTTTTGAATTTTTGAAAAATCCTAAGTTGTTTTCGTAAGTACGTACGTTATTATTTATTTCATCGGCAATTTTTTTAAGATAATCGCCTTCTTTTTTTAATAAATCTAAAGCATTTTCAGAAGCCACAAAGCGCTCAATTTTTGTTTTAAATTGCATCACCGATTTTTCATTTTTATCCATATTTAGCTTATCGTACAATTCATCTAAACGCGCATAAAACGCATCGTTAATACGTTTTTTATCTTTTAAAGGCACCATGCCTGCGTTTGTAAATTCGCTAGCAAAGGCTTTTAATTGTTCGCGATTACTGTTTAAATCATCACTTAAATTAAAGGCATTAAAGCGAGCTAAAATTTCTTCTTTTGCTATTAAATTATTTTCAAACGATGCATCAACATTTTCGTAGTGTGCCTTGCGAGCGTCAAAAAAGGCATTACAGGCTTTACGAAAACGATTAAATAATTTCGGTTCTTCTTTATCTCCATTGCTTGGATATTTTTTCCAAGTATCTTGTAATTTAATTAAATCGTTGCTTGTTTTTTGCCAATCGGTACTAGTTTGTAAGGCTTGAGCTTTCAGAATTAATTCGTTTTTAATTTTTCGATTAGCTGCAAATTTTTCGTTTAAACCTGCAAAAAATTCTTTTTTCTTATCAAAAAAACTATCACAAATTAATCTAAATTCATTCCAAATTTTTTCATTATCTTTTTCGGTAGTTCTACCAACGGTTTTCCATTCGTTTTGCAAAGCCAACATTTGTTCGGTAGCATCGCCCCATTTGGTTGAGGCCTCTTGGTTAACTCTATTTGCAAGCGCAGTAGCCTTTTCGAGTATGCTTACTTTAGCCTGCAAGTTGTTTTCTTTTTTCTCTTCAATGGCATTATAATGCAATTTTATCTTTGCATAGGTTTCATCTAATACCGTTTTGTAATCTGTTTTTAAACTATCCCATTTATCGTTAGGTACAGGGCCAATTTCTTCCCACTCATTTCGGTAAACTTTTAGTAAACGTTCGGCTTCTTTTATATTTTCTAATGCTTGAAGCGTTTTTAACTTTTCTATTAATAGTGTTTTATTTTCGAAATTCTTTTTTAAATCGTGTTCTTGTAAATCGCGATATATTTTTAGGTTATAATAAAACTCTTCAATGGCTTTGCTATAATCGGCTTGTATTTCTTTGTATTTGTGCGACGATACAGGGCCAGTTTCTTTCCATTGGGTTTGCAATTCTTGCAACATTTTAACAGCAGCACCAACGTTATCGCTCAACTTAGTTAAATCGTTTATTTTAGAAACTATTTCCGTACGAATTACTAAATTTTTTGCTTGTTCGTTTGCAATTTTAGCATCATTATCTTTTTTAAGCTTATTGTATTTATCAATTAAACTTTCAAAGTGAATGTCTTCGGGTTGTTTTGGATAGTTAAATTCTTTGGCTTTACCACCTTCGTCTACAAACTGTTGTTTGGCATTTTCAAACTCAAGTGTCCATAATTTTTGATACTCTTTTTGTAAAGTTCTAACATCTGTGGCAACATCTCCTGCTTCATTCGTAAGCAGTTCTTCTAACTTTGTAATTAATTGTGTTTTCATTGGTAGTTTATAATACTATAAAAATAAGATATAGAATTAATACATCAAAATTTATTACCATAAAAATTAATGATTTAAAATAGAATAAATAATACGTAAAAAAAGAAGCTACTTGTTTATAGAATTAGCTATACGCCAAACTGGCTTAAGTGATGGTCTAAATGTTTATAAAACATATTATTCCATTCGGTTTTGGTTAGTACCCCAAAAGATAATTGTTCTTTGTTTTCAAATTGTGCTTCGCCCATTTGTTGTGTTTTATTAATATAATCTATTAAACGTTGCTTTTCAACTTCAAAGTTTTTAGTATCTTTTATAATAAATACTGGACCCGTTTGGCTATTTTTTTTATAGGGCACCTCGTTAGTAACTAATTTTTTTACAAATAATTTTAGTATAAATTTATTAAAAGCACTGAGCTTGGGGTGTTTGTTTTCAAAACTTAGTTCATACGTAACATTACAATGTGCTAGCATTTGCGCTACATTCATTTTACCCCATTTAGCCGTTGTAGTTGGCGTTAAATTATTAATACGTTCAATAATTTTATCCGAAACTTCTTTTAAAAAAACATTTGGTAAAGCCATAATTTTATTTTTTATGTTTTATTAATTTTATTTAGGCTTAACGGTGCCATTTTTTGGGTTAAAATAATTTTTTACTTTTTCATTCGTTGGATCTAATTCTTTTAACTGATTAAAAGTAGCATCGGCAGTTGTTTTATCTTTTGTGGCTACATAATAATTTCCTAAATATTCAAGTGCTTCAATTACATCTTTTTTATAGGAGCCTATTTTTTCTTCAGGCTTAACAAGGGTTAAGGCTTTTTCGTAGAAAGGTTTTGCTTGCCATTTTTCATTTTTAGGGTCTAACTGTGAATTTACCTTTGCTCTCCAAAAGTGCCCAGCGGGGAATGTTGGCGAAGCTTGTATTAATTTAGAGAAACACGAATCGCCTTTTACAAATGAAGCAGGGGCTTCGGCTTCTTTTTTCTGTCTGATTTTTGCACCTGCATCAAAATAATAAGCACGGCCAAATTCAAAATTATCTTGTCCGCTTAATGCTTTTGTACACATTGCTCTTTTTTCCCAAGCAGTAATTGATTTTGTGTAGCTTTTAGATTTGTACCAAATTCTCCCTACATCGCCCCATAATTCACAATTTTCAATGGGGTCTAAGGTTATGGCTTTTTCCATTTCAACCACTCCTAAACTATCTTTACCTGTTTTTGATAATAATAAGCCTTTGTATTTATAATCGGTAGGTAAATATTTAAAATTTGGGCTGGCAACAGTTAATTCAAAAAATTTAGTAATACTGCGTAAACCTTTGGTATAAGATGCGGTATCGGTTTTATTTCCTAATTCGTAATAGCTATAACCCATTAAACGCTCCACATAAAAATTATTAAAACTATTTTTCTTTAAGGTTTCGCCTTCGGTAATTACTTCGGCATATTGTTTGTTTTTAAATAAAGCATTTAAAAATCGGTAGCGGGCATCGTTACTATTGTTTAACTCTAAATATTTTTTCCAATTTTCGATACTTTTTGCAGGTTGATTTACAGAATAATACAGCTCTGCTTTTTCGCGATAAGCTGGTGCATAAGTAGCATCAATAGCTTCGGCTTCTTTGTATTTATCTAATGCTAATTGGTAATTACGCCCACGTTGGTATAATTTTCCTTCGCGCAAAATACCACGTGCACTTTTTGGGTTTAGGGTGGTGGCTGTTTTGTAACTTTTAATTGCTGGGCCGCCATCAGTAGGGGTTTTTTCTAATTGAGCATCGCCTAATAAAATATAATTTTCGGCATTTTTGGGTTCTAATTTTATAGCTAAATTGGCTTGATTAATAGCTTCGTCGGCATTTTTATTGGCAGTGGCTAACCATGCTTCGGAAGTGCGACGCATTACTTCGGCATTT
>JAYTRS010000003.1:0-7921 GCA_043746065.1 Bacteroidota bacterium
TTTTTAAGCCCTCAGCAAGACAAAGCGCACTGTAGCCAGTATAGGTGCCAATTTCCAGCACATAAGTAGGACTCGTTAATTTACTAATAAAGCTTAAAAACCTACCTTGTAAATGCCCGCTAAGCATGCGTGGTTGGTTAATTTTTATATGCGTTTGGCGATTAAGTTCTTGTAATAAATCACTTTCTGAATCTGAAAAATTTTCGCAATAATTTAATAAGTCTTTTGAGATGAATTCCATTTAATATATTTTTATTACTTTTTGTAAAATTAAACTACTTTTAAAGAGATTGAGTAATTTTAAACAAAAAATAATTATAAATTTACCTCATTCAAAAAAAACAATTATGGAATTTAGAACAGAAAAAGATACCATGGGCGAAGTACAAGTGCCCGCTCACGTATACTGGGGTGCACAAACCGAACGCAGCCGAAACAATTTTAAAATAGGTCACGAAGGCAGCATGCCAAAAGAAATTATTTATGCTTTTGGTTATTTAAAAAAAGCTGCAGCACTTGCTAATTGCGAGTTAGGCGTTTTAACAAAAGAAAAGTGCGATTTAATTGGTAAAGTGTGCGACGAAATTATTGCTCATAAATTAGACGACCAATTTCCTTTAGTTATATGGCAAACAGGCAGTGGTACCCAAAGTAATATGAATGCTAATGAAGTAATTGCTTACCGTGCCCATGTTTTAAATGGTGGTAAGTTAAGCGATGAACCAAAAGTACTGCATCCAAACGATGATGTAAATAAATCGCAGAGTAGTAACGATACCTACCCAACCGCCATGCATATTGCAGCTTACAAGCAAGTGGCCGAAATTACCATACCAGGTATGGAAATGTTACGCGATAGTTTAGCTAAAAAAGTAATTGCTTTTAAAGATATTATTAAAACTGGTCGTACCCACTTTATGGATGCTACACCCTTAAGTTTAGGCCAAGAATTTAGTGGTTATGTGCAGCAAATTACCAATAGCATTCGCACTTTAAAAAATGCTCTAGAAATGGTGCGAGAATTAGCTTTAGGAGGAACAGCGGTAGGCACGGGACTTAACACCCCAAAAGGTTACGACGTACTAGTGGCTAAAAAAATTGCAGAATTAACGGGTTTACCCTTTGTTACAGCACCCAATAAATTTGAAGCTTTAGCAGCGCACGATGCAATGGTAGAGTTAAGCGGTGCTTTAAAACGCAGTGCGGTGTCGTTAATGAAAATTGCTAACGATATCCGTATGCTTTCATCGGGCCCACGCTGTGGCATTGGCGAAATTATTATACCTGATAACGAGCCTGGAAGTTCTATTATGCCCGGCAAAGTAAACCCTACACAACCCGAAGCCTTAACAATGGTATGCGCTCAAGTAATGGGTAACGATGTAGCGGTTGGTATTGGCGGTAGTTTAGGGCATTTTGAATTAAATGTATTTAAGCCGTTAATTGCAGCAAATGTATTGCAAAGTGCACGTTTAATTGGTGATGCGTGTGTAAGCTTTACCGAAAAATGTGCCAATGGTATTGAAGCGAATTTACCCGAACTTAAAAAACATTTAGAAAATAGTTTAATGTTGGTAACGGCATTAAATACGCATATTGGTTACGAAAAAGCCGCCAAAATTGCAAAAACGGCTCATAAAGGCAATAAAACCCTGCGCGAAGCGGCTATTGAATTGGGTTACGTAACCAACGAACAATTTGATTTATGGGTTAGACCTGAAGATATGATTGGTAGTTTGAAGTAAATTTAAATCAAAAAAATAAAACAAAAATAATCTTAAATTAATTGGTTTATATAAATGGAGATAGTAATTTAGTAACCAAATAAATTCACAACAAGATGGATCCATTAAAAGAAAAATTTAAAGCTAAAGCCGATGTTTTAGCCGCAGATATTAAAGATATTATAAAAAATCATGGCGATTTAAAATTAGGCGAAATTACGGTAGCCCAAGTGTACCAAGGTATGCGAGGTATGCCTGGCATGATTACCGAAACCTCGCGATTAGACCCAGAGGAAGGAATTCGTTTTAGAGGTTATACCATCCCCGAACTTAGAAAAGCGTTACCAAAGGCACCAGGTGGTACTGAGCCATTGCCTGAAGGTATTTTTTATTTAATGTTAGTGGGCGAATTACCTACACAAGATGATGTTACTTATATTACAACGGAATGGCAAAAACGTAGTAACGTACCAAAACACGTATTTGATGTAATTGAATGTTTACCAATAGATACGCACCCTATGACCCAATTTGTAATTGGTATTATGGCTATGCAACGCGAAAGTGTATTTGCAAAAGCGTATGCAAAAGGAATGAGTAAAAAAGATTATTGGGATTATGCTTATGAAGATAGCATGAACCTAATTGCACGTTTACCGCGCATTGCGGCATTTATTTACCGTCGTAAATATAAAAACAATATACATATTGAACCCGATCATAAATTAGATTGGGCGGCCAACTTTGCACACATGCTAGGCTACGAAGCCTTTGATATGAAACGTTTAATGCGTTTGTACTTAACAATACACGTTGATCATGAAGGCGGAAACGTATCGGCGCATACTACACATTTAGTTGGCTCAGCCTTAAGCGACCCTTATTTAGCATTTGCCGCTGGTATGAATGGTTTAGCAGGCCCCTTACACGGCTTAGCCAATCAAGAGGTATTAAATTGGATAATGGAATTAAAAGAAACGTTAGGCGGAGGTTTACCCACTAAAGAACAAATTGCAGAGTACATTAAAAAAACATTAACTGAAGGAAAAGTAGTGCCAGGTTATGGCCATGCCGTATTGCGTAAAACCGACCCGCGCTTTACAGCCCAACAAGATTTTTATAAAACATACATTAAGCACGATGATATTTGCGAAATAGTGCAAATGGTGTACGAAGTAGCTCCACCAATTTTAGAAGGTACAGGTAAAATTAAAAATCCTTGGCCAAATGTAGATGCTCACTCTGGGGCATTATTAGTGCATTATGGTATGCATGAATATGATTTTTACACCGTGCTTTTTGGTGTTAGCCGTGCATTGGGTGTGTTAGCAAGTTTAGTATGGGATAGAGCTACAGGCTCGCCAATTGAACGCCCAGGCTCGTTAACAACCGAAAATATTAAAGCTAAAATTAAAAAAGCGCAACAAGAAGCTGCTGCAAAAGTTTAATTTTTTATAAAAACAATTAAACCCAAATTAGTTTACTAATTTGGGTTTTTTATTAAACAAATTATCTGTTGTTTTTTAAGATACTTTTTCTAACTCTTTAATTACATCTTTTGCAATCCATATAGTAGCTTTTGTATTTTGATGTAATAACTGTTGAGCAACGTTTAAAGCCGATTTTTTTAATTCTACATTACGTTTACCAATTTGGCGCAAGGCCCAACTAACCGCTTTTTTAACAAAGTTACGTTCATCATTAGCATATTTTAATATAAGTGGGTAGTAACTTTCAATGTCGTTATTAGTTTTTTGTTTATGGTGTACAGCGCTATACGCCATTAATACAAAGCCAGTGCGTTTAACATACTCAGGTTTACTTTTACAGTATGTTTTTAAATTATCATAAACCCACGGAATGTTTACCAATAAATTACCACACAAACCATCACATACATCCCACGAATTTAAATCGTTAATCCATTGTTTTACCTGTGCTTTTGTAACTTGTGTTGAATCATCAATAATGGCGGCTAAAATACGTGCTTCGTGAATGTTTGTTTCCCACAACTGTAAGGCCAATGGGTGATTGCTTTTGTACAATTTTGCAATGGCTCTAATATCTGGAACTTTTACACCAATTGAAAATTGAGTATCAATACCAAAACGTTGTTGGCCAGTAATTACAGCTTTGTTACTTTTTTGATGAAGTAGAGCTAGTGCTTTTTGTAAATCGTTCAATAGATTATTACTTTAAGGCTTTACTTTTACTATTTTATTATCTATGATAACAACAAGTTCAGTGTTTTTTTGTTTTTTAAACATAATAAGTTTTTCGTAAGCTTTTTCAAGTCCTAACATTATTTTATCTTTTAATTCTATTTGCTTATTTACGGTTGTCATAATATGCTTTTATTTTATTAAATTTTAATTGATTAGTAATTGTTAAATTTCCGTCAACTGTTTTTTGAGCTAAGAGTTCGTGTCGCCCAACAGAATTATCAAAAATTAAAGCGCCATCAACTATAGGCAAATAAATATTGAAGAGGTTTTTGATTCCATTTATGTAACGTCTTTCAATAATTAATGGTTCTATATTGTGACCGCCCTCCAAAACTCTTATTTTTACTCGTTCTTTTGCTAATTCTATATTTTGTAACCAAAAAAAAAGTAACGTTATTGTATATCCATTTTGTTTCGCTTTTTCAATTTTGCCTTTATAACTTTTTGTTGATAAAGTTGTTTCAAATGCAAAACTTTTATTTTCTTTCAATAGTTCATTAATTCGGGTTAGCATTATCCTACCAGATTCAAATGCTACTTTTTCAGGTTGAAAAGGAGAAAGTCCTTTTGCGATTTCATCAGCATTTACAAATTCTTTACAATTAATGATCTCCGGAAGTATAGTAAATGAAGCTGTTGTTTTACCTGCACCATTACAGCCAGCAATTATATATAAATTCTTATCTAGCATTATTACAAAGCTACAAAAATATCTCAACTTTATTTATCGGATATGTTTATACTTTTTGTAATTAAACTACTTCTTATTTTCTGCGGCTTTAGCATCTGCTTTTAGTTTAGCGTCTTCTAATGATTTTATACATTTTGCATCAGCATCGTTAATTATCTTTTGCACTTTTTCATCTACTTTTTTCTTAGCAATTTCTGCTGCTTTTTTGGCAGCAATTTTAGCTATAGGGTTACTTGCTTGCTCTACTAAAGCATCGGCTTGTGCATATTCATCTTGTTTGGTTTTATCGGCATTGGCTTGTGCTTCGGCTTTTTGTTTTTCGCATTGTGCTTTTGCATCGTCTAATATTTTTTGCGCTTCGGCATTTGCTTTATCAATACCTGCGTTTAATGCTTGTGTGGTTACCGTTGCTACTGCGCTTTTTGCATCATCTTTTAAACTAGTTTTAATTACAGGTTTTGTAGTTGTGCCACCAAATAAAGCTGTAACATTTATTTTATCGCCTACGGCTAAATTAGTGCCTGCTGCTGAATTTGCCTGTGCTAATAAACCAGTAAGGGCTGAGGTGGCCGCACTGCCAAACATCGCTTTTGGTATTTGCATTTTCCATTTATAGTCTATAGTTTGATCAAAGCCTGTGCTACCGCTTATGTTGGTTGGCACATTACTAATTTTAGTATCAAAAGGTGCCATTACCACTCTGCCATTAATAATTTGATAATTAACAGTAAGGTTGGTAACCTCTACATTTTTAAGTTGTTCTATTTTTAAAGCTTCGCCTAATTTTACAAAAGGTGGAAAGCCACCAACATTAACATTGGCCGTTTTAAATACACCGTTTGCTTTTACGGCATTTAAATCAGGTTCCATTTTATCGTTTAGGCTGGTATTAAAGTTTTGTAAACTAGCCGTAAATTTACCTTTTGCGTATTGCCCAACGGGTGCAATTTTTTGAACCGTATTAAATGATTTAAAGGTTTCTTGAATATCAAAATTATCTACATTTAAGTTTAAACCAATGGTTGGCTTTTTAATATTAGAGGTTTCGTAAAAGCCATTAATGGTTAATGCACCTTGCATGGTATTCATTTTTAGATTCGTCATATCTACCTTTTGATTGCGCACTACAATGTTACCTATCATATTATCTAACACTAAATTGGTATAAATTACTTTACCTATTTTAGCATCTAAATTAAAATCGATATTAGCAGGAACGGCTGCAACGCCAGTACTGGCAGTAGAGGTAGGAGTAGCTGTAGCAGTTGTTGGTGCAGTGGTAGAAGTGCTGGTAGAACTCATTAATTCGTTTAAATCCATTAAATTACTATTAATAGCAAACGAACCTTTTATTAAATCGGCTTTAAATATGTACTGTAATAAATTATCAATTTTACCGCTGGCATTAATATCGCTTTTACCTAATTTGGCATCAAAGGTTTTTAACTCTACATACTGAGTGGTAAAATTTAATACCATAGTATTTAATTGTACTTGGTAAGGTAAGGTAGCCGATTTATAATTTACTTTATCAATTTCTAAAAAACCGGTTGCTTTAAACTTATCGAAATCTTTTTTCTCAAGGGCGCTTAAATGTCCGGCTATACTAATATCTGTTTTAATAATACCGCTTACATCGTCGGTTTTTTCTAAAGGAATAAATTCTTTTACTGAACTTAAATTTATAGTACCTTTTACTTCGGCAATTAGGCCAGCATCTGAAATTGGTGTTTTAACGTGTGCGGTTAAATCAATTAGGTTGCCAGCTAACTCTACATGAAATTTATTTACATCAATGGTAGTAGCATCTAACACGCCAGTGGGGTTATTTACATGCACATCTACATTTATATTATTAACCGATTTTGGTAAGCTTGGGTATTTAAACATGGCATCGTTAATACTTAAATTAACACCAAAGGCGGGTAGTTGCGAGGCGTTATAGGTGCCTTTAGCAAAGCCATCTAATGCTAGTTTACCAGATGTTTTTACATCGGCAAAACTTTTGCTATACACGCTTGGTATTAAAGATAGGATAGATTTAAACTCGGTTTGCTTAGCTTTAAAGGTAATATCCATTTTTATATTGGTATCGGGCATTTGTACAAAGCCATCAAAGCCTAGGGTTAAATCGTTAAGGCTAAATTCGTTTTCTTTAAAGGTAAATTTCATGTTTGGCATATCCATATCTACATCGGCTTTTAGCTTAATATGTGTTTGGTTTAAGTAATTTACACCACTCATTTTAAAGGTTGTTTGAGCAATATCTAACACATTATTTAGTAAAAAATTATCTTGTGTAAAATCGCCTTTTAGTTCGTAATTTAAATTATCTAATTTACCATACATGCCACTTTTTTTATCATTATATACAATATAGGCTTGGTTAATTTTAAACTCTTTTAACTTAACGGCAAATTTTGTAGGGGCTGATTTGCTAGTATCTGTTGGTGTTTTAGCAGTAGTATCGACTTTAGCAATATCCCAACTGGCTTTGCCATTAGGCAATACGGTTACAAAAATACGAGGCTTATCAATTACTAAAGCATTAATGCCATACGGCCCGCCGCTAATAACACTTTTTAAATTAATATTGGCACTTAATTGGCTAATAAAGGCAAGGGTATCGCCTGCAAAATCGTTAACACCAACTACGCTTACGTTGTTAATTTTAAATTTAAAATTGGGGAAGGAAGAGAAGATACTCAAATCAAACTCGCCAAAATTAACGGTTGCATTTAGGTTATTATTTGCTTGCTCTTTTACAATGGCTACTATTTTATCTTTAAATAAAAAGGGTGCTGCTATTAGCAATACAATAATTAATAAAAGCGAAATACCGCTCCATTTTAAAATACGACGGATTAATGATTTTTTAGGCTTTGGGTTTGACATAGTTTTTTGTTTTAAAGCATTAAAGATAGTAAGATTTTTAACTGCCACAACTTGAAATTAGTTTCTAGCACTTTGAAATCGATTTCTACCACCCTTAAGTAGGTTTCTACCAAGTATTTATTTAGATTAATACTTTGGAACTATTTAATACATATAAGGATATTTAAAGTTTTTTCTTCATTTAACAATAACAACTCTTCATTTAACGAGTTTGCTGCTTTATTTAAAGATTAAGATGCTTTGTTTAACGATAAAGAATTTATATTTAAGGATTTATACTCCCAGAATTATACTTACATTTATTTGAAATAAATAAACGCTTGTTGCAATTAAAAAAAGAAATAACCAATTAAAACAAGCCCATAAAAGTCAACACTAGTGTTTAA
>JAYTRS010000004.1:0-7908 GCA_043746065.1 Bacteroidota bacterium
TCGAGCATAAATAAGCCCCAGCTATCCTTGGTTTCAATGGTTGGACGGATTTTATTATTTTGAAAACTTTGCAAAACACTTACAACACTTTCGCCACGCTTACGTTGTAGTTTGGCATTGGCTACCGAATCGCCTTCAATGCTTGAATAGGCATAAATAAATAAGCCATCAATTAAAAAATCGGGTTCGTTTAAAGCTTTAATAAAAGGTTGAATATCTTCTTGTTTAAATTCCGATTTATTTTTTTCGAAAGGAATGGTAAAGTTAATAATTGAGCTTTCGTTACGGGGCTCAAACGGGGGCTTTAAACCTGTAGAATTTTTTGCTGGTAATAAGCCTATGGGCGTGTTACTTTCTATTTTACCATTTTCGGTATAGCCACGCGTAATGGTTTTACATACTTTTTTATCTTGTACTACAATTAAATTAAGCTCGTACGGACCTGTAATTTTTGGATTTAGTTTTCCCATTTCAACCTCAATGCCTTTTACTTTCTTTTTTAGTTTAGCATCTTTAATTTTTAATAAAATATTCTTTTTAAAAAATTTATCTCTGTACACGACTTTACTCATTACGCCTTTGTTGTATAAATTATTATCAACAATGTTATAATCGGCAGGTACGTATTGGCTACGTTGCACCACATCAACAGCCAAGCCATCGGTAGATTTTTTTAAAATACGGCGTAACTCCCGTGTGTTTGGGTATTTTAAATATATTTTATCGCCGTTTACATATAAACCTTTTTGTAATACATCATAATTACGCCAACGTTCGCAGGTTTTACACTTGCGTATATTTGGGCCTTGTAATTTTTTAGATTTTGTATTAAAGGGTACTTCTAATTGTTTTTTATAAATAACACCACCGTTTAAAATATCGTAGCCACCAAATACAGCACTAACGTAAACTTTTTTACCATCATCATCTAAAGTACAGGCAATACCCACTAAGGTAAATTTAGGGTTAGTAACCAAGGGTAAATTTTTCGGGTTACTTTCCCAACGGTTATAAATTGTTTTGGCTACATCATCAGTGGTGTAATTATCGCGCCCTTTACTAATGGGGGCCTTCATGGTAATTTCTTCGCCACGTTTGGTAGCCCCTGCTTTTTTTAAATGTTTTAAAGTTTGTTTGGGGTCTATTTTATCTTTACCCGCATTGGCCATTTTATCGGCACTTAATTCACCCGAAAACTGAAGCATATCGCTCATTTCAAGCGTATCCAAACCTTTACTAACTCTAAAGCGGTTTAATTCTTTTAAAATTATACGGGGTAATTCTTCTAACTTAAAATTTCCATCGCTAATTGTTTTTTTATTTTTTTGCGAAAATAAATTAGTGCAAAGCAGTAAAAATATAAAAGGCAGTAAAAATTTGTTCATAAACACCAAATAAATCAATAATTAAGGAATGTAAAATATAAATTAATTACTTTTTTTAAAGCTTTTGTTATTAAAGGTTTTTAACAGATAATAACCTAAATCATTGGTATTTAATCGGCTTGACCAAAAATTTCCATATCGCTAGCGCATTTGCATTTTGCTGGTAGGCGAGGATTTGCAACCACCTCAAAAGGTTTTATACTTTTGGTTTCTTTATCGTATTTTAAGGTAATCTTCACTTCCGATTTAATGGTAACACCACCTTTTACGGCTGGGTTCCAAAGGTTCATTAATTTTATGGCGCCTAATACTTGTTGGTTAAGCACATCGTTAGTGCCAGTAACCATTGCCTTTTTTATACTACCATCAAAATGTAATTGTAATTTTAAAGTCGAAATAAGTTGTTTACTATGGCGCCTTTGTTTTTTAGTTAAAGTAATGTTGTCTTTAAAAAAAGCATTCAAATCGTCGTCACCATTTTCGTAACAAGCAGGCCTACACACTTTAGTATCTTTTGCTTTTTTTGGTTTTGAGTAACCCGCCTTTTTTTTAGGGCTATCTTTAGCTAAATCGGCTTCGGTAATAGTAACGGTTTCTTCTTTACCTTCGGGTAAAGGGGTAACGTCTTCTTTTTCTTTTGTTGAAGTTTTAGAAATCTCTTTTTTACTTTCTTCTTTTTTCTTTTCTTTTGTCTTCTCTTCTGCTTTAGTTTCTTTTGTAGCAACTTTTACGTCTTCAACTTTTTTTTCGGCAACTTTTGGTTCTGCGCCAGCAAAGTAAACATAAAAACCTTGTGCTTTTTTAAACGAAGCGCTATCGCCATTAATTTTACATTGGCAAAGGTCTTTATAAGTAGTACTAAATTGAAAATATTCGGGGTATGTTTTTAATAAATTTTCCCAACGCTCTTGGTTGGCTTCTTCGCGCTCAGCAATTACACCAGCGTTGGTTTCCGAAAAAACAAGCACTATTTCGGTAATGGGTAAAGCCATAATCGAATCGGCTTTTGGTGTTTTAGTAAGCCCGCCATTACCACGTTTTGAGCGCAAAAAAACATAATTTTTACCCGCAGGTTTATAAGCAGTTGTAATAGAATCATCCTCAAAATTCATATCGTCAAATGAAGTTGTGTTTTGCCCAATGCTTGGCAAACTAATTATAAACAACATTGTAATTAAAAATAACTTTACTAACTGCATCATATTTTTTTAATGTAATATTAAATAAAATATTTTAAAAAAATTAGTGTTTACCTAAATATTAATAGCAAACTACAAATTATGTATAGGGCTTTTATACTGTAAATAACTTATATTTGCTATAGGTAAGCTGTGTAGGACATCAAAAATAAAATACATCAGCACTTCATAAAACGACTTGTAGCAGGCTTTAATTCATCAAAAGAGCTATATCGTTTCGCCTTAAAAACTCTTTCTCTCTAATATACTGTGAAGAGCTTCAATATGTCCATCATCTTCAAGTGTTACAATATTTGTAAACTCAGGTTTATGCATTTTTAAATAAGTATTCATTTTATAAGTATAATCTACTTGTTACTGTTTTTGGCTACACCAAAATTGTTACCGGATTTTCGATAAAGCCTTTTAAGGTTTGTAAAAAGGCAGCACCAGTGGCACCATCAACAGTTCTGTGGTCGCAGGCAAGGGTTAGTTTCATTACATTGCCAGGTACTACAGCATTATTTTTTACAACAGGTATTTGGCGAATAGCGCCTACACTTAAAATACAGCTTTCGGGGCTATTGATAATAGATGTAAACGATTCTATACCAAACATACCTAAGTTAGATACTGTAAAGGTATTACCTTCCCAATCGGCAGGTTGCAGTTTTTTATCTTTGGCACGTTTGCCTAAATCTTTTACTTCGGCTGAAATTTGCGATAATGATTTTTGATCGGCAAAGCGCACTACGGGTACTAATAAACCATCTTCAACGGCAACGGCCACACCAATGTGTATATGTGAATAGGTACGAATTTTATCTACCAGCCACGAGGTATTAACGCGCGGATGTTTTTTTAATGCCGCCGCACAGGCTTTAATTACAAGGTCGTTAAACGATACTTTTGTATCAGGAATGGCATTAATAGCATTGCGCGCGGCCATGGCGTTATCCATATCACACTCTATATTTAAATAAAAATGTGGTGCTCCGTTTTTGCTTTCTAACAAACGGCGTGCAATTACTTTACGCATTTGCGAAATAGGTTCGTCTGTAAAGCTTTCTGTGCCTAATGCAACTGCACTAGCGGTTTGTGATTTAGCAGATGAGCCTGTTGAAGTACCTTTAAAGTTCTCAACATCCGTTTTTGTAATTCTACCGTTATCGCCAGTACCATTTATTTTTGATAAGTCAATATTTTTTTCTTTGGCTAAGGCTTTAGCTAATGGGCTTGCTTTTATACGAACACTTTCGGTGGAGTTATTAGTGCTTAATGTTGAGTGTTTAATAGGGCTAGCGTCTTGCGCCTTGTTATCATTCGATTTAGTGACTACTGTTTTACTATCTTGACTCTTGCCTCCAGTTGAATTAACTGTAGCAAGTATATCTGATATGTTCTCGCCACCCTTTCCTAAAATAGCAATAATACTATCTACAGGAATAGGTTTACCTTCTTCAATCCCAATATGAATTAATACTCCATCTTGAAAGGATTCAAACTCCATGGTAGCTTTATCGGTTGCAATATCTGCCAATAGTTCGCCACTTTTTACTTTGTCGCCTACTTTTTTATGCCATTTTTCAATCACACCTTCGGTCATAGTATCGCTTAGTTTAGGCATACGAACTACTTCAACACCTTGGGGTAATTCTGTTTTTGCTTCCACTCCGCTCAGTGTGACAGTTTTCGTCCCTTCTGGCTGTTCTGTCTTTGCAGTCTCTTTTGTTCCTTGCGTCTGTTCTTTTAATATTGCAGATATATCTTCACCTTGAGTTCCTAAAATAGCAATAATGCTATCAACGGGTACGGCTTTTTTTTCGGGAATACCAATGTGCAGTAATACTCCATCTTGAAAGGATTCAAACTCCATAGTGGCTTTATCGGTTTCAATATCGGCAAGCAATTCGCCGCTCTTTACTTTATCACCCACTTTTTTGTGCCATTTAGCAATTACACCATCTGTCATGGTATCGCTTAGTTTGGGCATTCTTACAATTTCCATAATTTAGTTTTTAATGTTTAGTTATTAGTTTTTAATACCCAAACTGTTAAATTTTATTTTTTAAATTTTCTTGAGATGTTTTTACAATTTTAGTAAGAATTTTAAGAATTTCATTTGATTCGATTAAGTGGGCTTTTAAATCAGTATTATACCATTTAGAGTCGTTTAATAATCGTAACCAGTAGGAGGTTTCTCTAGCTTCTTTTGAGGCTATAGCCATTTTAGTAATAAAATCTTTTTTTGTTTGTCCTGCACTTCCTTCGTTAACATTTGCTCCAATAGAGGTTGCGCTTCTTAATAATTGCCTTAATATTGGGTTATTATCAATTTTTGAAAGTTGCTTGTATAAATTAATGATCATTAAAGAAAACTTAAAAGATTTCTCTTGAATAATACTTTCCTTATATGTTTCAATCTGTTCCATTATTAAAAACTAAACACTAATAACTAATAATTAATCATATAAAATTATTCAATTATAAACGGATAATTCGGTTCTGAGTACACATCTTTATATAATTCATCCACTTCGGGGTAAGGACTTTCTTCGGCAAATTTTACACTTTCATCAACCAATGTTTTTACATGTGCTTCGGTGGCTTCAATCTCTGCTTCGCTAATCCATTTATTTGCATTTAAAGTAGCTAGTACTTTTAAAATGGGATCTTGTTCTTGGTATTCTTTTACCTCGTCTTTAGTGCGGTAGGTTTGCGCATCACTCATACTATGCCCTTTATAACGATAGGTTTTCATTTCTAAAAAAGTAGGCCCATCTCCGCGGCGAGCCCTATCTACAGCTTCTTCCATGGCTTCGTGAACCGCCTCAACGGTTAAACCATCAACGGGTTTACTTGGCATATCGTAGGCTAAGCCTAACTTCCATAATTCTGTAACATTACTAGTTCGCTCCACAGATGTACCCATTGCATATTGGTTATTTTCAACAATAAAAACAACGGGTAATTTCCACGTCATAGCCATGTTAAAGGCTTCGTGCAAAGCACCTTGACGTACTGCACCATCGCCCATAGAGCAAACGCAAACATTATCGGTTCCATTATATTTTTCGGCAAAAGCAATACCAGCGCCTAAAGGCACTTGTCCGCCCACTATACCGTGTCCGCCAACAAAACCATGTTCTTTACTAAAAATGTGCATACTACCGCCTTTGCCTTTGCTACAGCCAGTAATTTTTGCATACATTTCGGCCATTACATATTTTGGGTGCAAACCTAAACCAATAGGGTGGGCGTGGTCGCGGTAAGCGGTAATGTGTTTATCTCCTAATTTTGTGGCGCTTACAGTACCAGCAACAATAGCCTCTTGCCCAATGTATAAATGGCAAAAGCCTTTTATTTTTTGTTGCACATAAACTTGTCCGGTTTTTTCTTCAAACTTACGCATCAATAACATTGATTCGTACCAATTAAGATATTGTTGTTTAGTAAATTTTAATTTAGAATCTATTTTTTTTTCGGTTGCCGTTTTAGCCATGAGCCAATAATTTAGTTGAATGACAAATTTAACAGAATTTTGGTAATAGTAAAAAGGTTTTACACATTAAATTTATTTATAGCATCTGTAAACAAAATTTTAAAATGCTGATATAATTCTTGCTCATTATTTTTAAATATAATTACCGATTGATTTAACCAAATATTGTGCTTTATACGATGAGATAAGTGAAACAATACTTTTTCAATACCTTGAAGATTGGAATAGGCTTGATAAATATTGTTTTGCATCACATAATTTAAAAAATTAACACTTGTTTTTGGTAAAATGGCTTGGTGTTGTTTGTAAATGTTATAGGTGTTTTTACAAAACTCCTCTAGCGAAACAGACGAATAATGGTTAAAATTTTTGGCCAAAAAGTAATCAAAATAAATATCAATTAAAATGCCACTGTGTTTCTCAAAGCCATCGTAAAATATACGTTTAGCCAGTTTAAAGTTGGGATGATTATCGGTAAAAGTATCAATATTACGGTGTAAAATAATACCATTTTTAACCTCGCTCGAATAATTATCAAAATTATTACCTCGTAAATGATCGGCAATAAAATTACCAATTAATAAATCAGTATTGTTGTTTGATAAAAATGCGTGTGCTAAATAGTTCACACAACAAAATTAGTTATTTTTACGCTATGAACATTTTTATTGCTACCATAAATGAAACAATGGCAACGCTTACTGCTGAAGAAAGTTGGCATTGCTACAAAGTATTGCGAAACAAAATAGGTAATAAATTGTTTTTAATAGATGGAGAAGGTGGAATGTTTGAGGGCGAATTAGAATTTGTGAGCGAAAAAAAATGTGTAGCAAAAATTACTAAACACTTGCCTTTACAAACTAAAGCTAATTATAATTTACACATAGCCATTGCACCCACCAAGCAAATAGATAGGATAGAATGGGCGATAGAAAAAATGGTAGAAATTGGTGTAAACGAAATTAGTTTTATTCAGTGTAAAAATTCTGAACGCACCAATATTAAAATAGATAGAATTAAAAAAGTAGTAGAAAGTGCAGTAAAGCAGAGTTTACAGGCTTATATACCGAAGGTAAATGAATTAGTTTTAATTAAAGATTTAATTAAAAACAACGGTCAAAACCAAAAACTTATAGCCCATTGTTTTGAAAACGATACTACTAAAGGTTCAGCATTTAAAAAAGATATTAAAAACATTAATTTTAAAGATAAAAAAACACTCGTATTAATTGGTCCCGAAGGCGATTTTACCGAAGAAGAAATAGCCTTTGCTATTGAACATAAATTTGAGCCTATTAGTTTAGGAATAAACAGATTACGTACTGAAACCGCTGCATTATATGCTTGCCAGGCAGCAGCTTTACTAAGTTAAAAAACTATTCGGGGTTTTTAATCCAAGCGTTGGGGCAAGTACCTTTTATTTGTGCCAATTGTTCTAAAGCAGCTTGTTTAGTTGCAAAACTACCATTACTTACTACAAACAAACCTTTGTTGTTTTTACCACTTAAATTAGCATTAATATTACTGTTTTTTAAAGTGTTAATCATTCTTTCAGCATTTTCAACTATACCAAAGCACCCTAATACAATTTTGTAAGAGTTAGTAGTTACAGTTTCAAAATTTGGACTATGTTTTGCCGTAGTTTTTTTTGTGGTAACCGCTAAATTGTTTGTGCTTAAACTAGCCACTGTATTTACAAAAATAGTTTTTGTTTCTTCTAAGTTTATAGTAGCAATGCCATTTGCATCGACCACATACGTGGTATTTGAATTGTTGTTGGTTTGTAATTTTAGCTCTAAATAAGTTAGTGGTTTGTAATTAATTTTTGTACTGGTGCCAAGTA
>JAYTRS010000005.1:0-2505 GCA_043746065.1 Bacteroidota bacterium
CATTATTTAAAATTGATGCCGCCAATATAAATAGTGAGGATATGGAATTTGAATTAATTGATTTTGGATTAGAAGAAATTAGTTTAGATGAAGAAACCAATCAGTTTATTATACAAACAGCCTTTACCGATTATGGTAAAATGCAAGCTGCCCTTGAAGAACGAAAAATTAATGTGATTGAAACTACAAAAACATACATTCCTACAACCACTAAAGAGCTAAGCCCTGAGCAAGAAGCAGAGGTAATGGCCATGATTGAAAAAATGGAAGACGATGATGATATTGAAAACGTTTACCATAATATAGCTTAAGCATATTGGAAAAAAAATGGCAAATACTTACTACTAAAAATGTTACCCTGAGCGGTGAAGCCAGCATTGATATTAGTAGAAGTGAAGGGGGGCAAACAGCTAACTTACAAAACGAATTAGGGGTTGATGAGGTAATTGCTCATTTATTAAATCTTAGAGGAATTAATACTTTTGAAGATGCTAAAACTTTTTTTAGGTTAGATTTAAACCAATTACCAAATCCTTTTTTAATGAAGGGGATGAAGGATGCCATTACACGTATTGAACAAGCACTTGCCTTAAATCAAAAAATATTAATTTTTGGCGATTATGATGTTGACGGAACAACCGCAGTAAGTGTGGTGTATAGCTTCTTTAAAAAATATTCGCAAAATTTAGAATATTATATACCCGATAGGTATAAAGAAGGTTATGGCATTTCACTCGCATCTATTGATTATGCTGCACAACATAATTTTAAATTAATTATTGCTTTAGATTGTGGCATAAAAGCTAATGATAAAATAGATTATGCAAATAGTAAAAATATAGATTTTATTATTTGCGATCACCATTTACCAGGCGATAAAATACCTAATGCCCTAGCGGTGTTAGACCCTAAGCAAAACGATTGCCCATACCCTTATAAAGAATTAAGTGGCTGTGGCATTGGCTTTAAGTTAATACAAGCGTATTGCCAAAAAAATAGTATTAATTTACAAACCTGTTATAATTATTTAGATTTAGTAGCTACTAGCATAGCTGCGGATATTGTACCCATTACTGGCGAAAATAGAGTGCTGGCCCATTTTGGTTTAGAGATTATAAATAAAAATCCGCGCCCTGCCATAAAAGCATTACTTGGTTTAATGCAACAAAAAACCGAAATTACAATTACCTCCTTAGTGTTTGGTTTAAGCCCACGCATTAACGCTGCAGGCCGTATTGAGCATGGTAGCAAAGCGGTAGAATTGCTAGTTTGCGAAGATGAAGAGGAAGCCATTGAACTAACCAAAGCCATTAACCAAACCAATACCCAACGTAAAGATTTAGATTTAGGCACTACTACCGAAGCCTTAGAAATGTTAGAAACAAGTTTACTTACCTCTACAAAAAAATCTACGGTAGTATTTAGTAATAACTGGCACAAAGGCGTAGTGGGTATCGTTGCCTCGCGTTTAATTGAAAAATATTATAAACCTACCATTGTACTAACCGAAGCCGATGGTAAAGTTACAGGCAGTGCCCGTAGTGTAAAAGAATACGATGTATATAGCGCCATTGAAAAATGTAGCCATTTGTTAGAACAGTTTGGCGGACATAAATTTGCTGCTGGTCTTACTTTAAAAAAAGAAAACGTTGAACCCTTTATTTTAAAGTTTGAAGAAATTGTAGCATCCACAATAACCGACGATCAATTAATACCAAAAATAGAAATTGATGCAGAGTTAAATTTATTTGAAATTAACGATAAACTGGTTCGCATATTAAAACAATTTGCACCTCACGGCCCACAAAACATGACCCCTACTTTTTATTGCCGTAATGTGTTTGATACAGGCTGGGGTAGGGTAGTGGGCACTAACCATTTAAAGTTAGAGTTGTTTCAAAAAGCAAATCCTAATATACGTTTTGCGGCAATGGCTTTTGATAAGGGCGATTATATTAATTTTTTTCAACGTAAAACCCCAATGGATATTGTTTTTAAACTACAAGAAAACGAATACAAAGGCCTAATTAGCATACAACTCATTATTGAAGATTTTAAAATTAGTGAGGCGTAGATTTAAAAAGTGTTTCAATTTAAAAGGCTTTTTAAATATGTTTATATTCGTTTTTTTGAGTAATAACATCTTCAAAGAAGAAGAGTTAGTGAAAGAATCCGTTACTTAGTAATTCTGGGCAACTGAATCTTAGGGTAAGAATTGTTCAACGGATTTTATAATCTTAATACGATTATTACGATAGATTAGAGAGTATTTCGCAGATAAGAAGATAGCACAGTAAATTTTACGATTATTTATAAATACCAAATACAGCAGGTATTTTATTTAAATCGAGCGTGGGAGTTTTTCGCCAATCGGCAATGGTTTTGGTTATTAGTAGTTGGTTTGGCGAGGTAATGTTTACGCCCATAAATAACATAGTTTGTGGCGATAAAGAATGGAGTAGCATTTCAAAAAAATGCACATTACGGTAAGGTGTTTCAATAAAA
>JAYTRS010000006.1:0-7842 GCA_043746065.1 Bacteroidota bacterium
TTAATAATTGTAAATGATAATCGGTATAGGCATTGGCTTTAAAGCTTTGTACCGTAATTACACCTATTTTTTTATCGTTAATGGTAACGGGTACATATATAATAGATTCGGTATTTTGCCCTGGTAAAGAGTGCCTTAATAGGTTGGTTTTTTTTACGTACTCTTCGGTAAAGTTTAAAATTACATACTCTTTTTGAGTAGTAAAACATTTTATAGCTGGCCTTTCAATATTTGTTAAATCGTAAAAATAATCTTCTAATATTTCGCCATTTTCTATAGCGCCATTAAAGTTTATTTGTTGTGTTTCGGGATTGTAAATACCAATACCAAACATAGTGGCATCCATTAATTTATTAATGCTGTTGTAAACTTTACTAATTATTTCTTTAATTGAAAAGGTGCTCGAAATTTCTTTCCCTATTTCGCTTACTAAACGTGTATTTTCAAAAGTTTGTTCAATTTCTTCTTTTTGTTTTGTAACTTCTTTGGTGCGTTCTTTTACCTTATCTTCCATGTATTGATACAAGTAAGCATTTTCTAAGGCAGTGGCAGTATAGGTGGCCAGGGTTTTTAAAATATCTAAATGGGCGGGTTTATATGCAAATTTTGTAAAGCTTTGTACGGTAATAACGCCAATTAATTTTTCGCCTAAAATCATGGGTGTAAATAGCAAAGAGTTTGGCATTTCGCCACTTACTACTCTAATTTGTTTTACATAGTTTTGGTATTCGTTAAGGTTATCGTTTAAAAAAATATCTTTTCTGTTTTTTATACACCAAACCGTATAATTGTCTTCATCGGTTAAGGGTACAATTGCTTCGTTTGTATAAACAATACCCTTTTCTATTTCGTATTTATATTCTACTGTATTTGTTTCGGGCTGATATATGCGCACGCCAAAGCAATCGGCAGGCATAATTTCGCTTATGGATTTGTGTAATTTTTTAAATATTTTACCAAGGTTTAAGCTCGATGTAATTTCTCTTCCAATTTCACTTACTTTTTTATTTACATCGTAAGTTTGTTGTAACTCGGCGGTGCGCTGCTGTACTATGGTTTCTTGCCCTTGGTATAGTTTTGCGTTTTCTAAGGCAATAGCCGTATAGGTAGCAATATTTTTAAAAATATTTAAATGAAAATTAGTGTAAGCATTTTTATTAAAGCTTTGTACTGTAATTACACCAAGTGTTGCACCTTTGTAGGTAAGTGGTAAATAGATAATAGACTCGACATTTTTACCTGCTTTTGGTGCTGATTGTACTTTTATATAATTTTGAATTTCAGTTTCAAAATTATTAATTATAATTTCTTTATTTTGATTAAAACAAATTGTTGTTAGCCTATTGGTATCGTTAATTTGATATTTAATATTTGTAAAGGTTTCATCACCTTCAATATAAATAGGAAAAACAATGGTATCATCTTCAGGTTTAAATAAACCAATACCAAAGCCCACCGCATCCATTAAACCATTTACATTTTTATAAACAGTGTTTACAATCGTTTCTACCGATAAACTTGAAATAATTTGTTGCCCCACTTGGCTCATTAATACAAGGCTATCCGAAAAATTTTCTAACTCTTTAGCTCGTTCTTCTAAAATAGCTTTTTCGGCTTGGGAGTGTAATAGCTTATTTTGGGCTTCAACACTTTTTACTACTTGATTACTTTTTTCGCTTATTACATCATCCTTATATTTAGAATATTCTTTATGATATTCAATGGCGTTTTTAAAATCATTTTTGGCTTCATACACTAATGATAATTGTTCGCAGGCTTTGTAGGAACCTTCTTTACTATTTATTTGTAACGATATTTGTAACGATTTATCAAAACTTTCAATTGCCTTATCGTATTGTTTATTTTGTAAATAAAATATCCCTACGTTTAGTAAAGATATTGCTTGCCCTGGTTTAAAACCAATATCAATTCGCAATTGCAAACTCTTATTAAAATTAAAAAGCGCCTCGGTAGGTTTATTTAAGGCAGCGTAGGTTCGGCCTAAGCCGTCAACGGCAAAAGCTTCAACTTGTTTGTTACCTAGTTCGTTACTAATTTGAGCCGATTTTAAGTAATATTCTAATGCTAAATTATTTTCGCCTTTATTGTAATAAGCTTCACCTAAACCATCTAATACTTTTATATAAATATCTAAATTATTATGTTTTTCGCAAAGCGCACTGCTTTCGTGTAATACTTCAAGTGCTTTATCGTTTTCGTTAATACGGTAATAAATAGTGCCAACGCCGTTTAAGCCATCGGCCATGCCCAACTCATCATTAATTTCTTTACTTAAATTATAGCATTTATTGTAGTATTTTATTGCTGAATCAAAATCGGAAATATAACTAAAGTTTGCCCCTAAGTTATAGTTTACGGCCGCTTGATTTTTTATATCCTCTAAATCTTTATACAATTGTAGGGCTTCAAAGCTATGGCTTAAAGCATCGCTATTATTAGAAATCCATACATTTGAAGCGCCTAAGGTTTTTAGGGCATCGGCAATGCCTTTTTTGTAATTGGCAGTTTGCGATTGTTGTAAGGCAGTATTACTTAACTCAATTGCTTTTTTAGGGTCTTTACGATTTATAGCCCAAGCATTTGTATTTAAATCATCAATAGTACTGTTGTTAATATTTATTACATTTAAATTGGTCATAAGTATAGGCTCTAAATATAGTTTTTTATAATTAAAATGGCAATACTTTTTGAATAACAAATTATTATTTATATATTTGGTTATCAAACGAATACATTTAAAAATAGACCCAACTATTATTAGTTTTAAAACGTAATAGTATTAGAGAATATGACTATTGAGCCAAAACTTATACAATTGTGCATTGAACACAACCGTAAGGCTGAGTACGACCTATACAAAAAAATTTACAGTTATTTAATGAGTATTTGCGTGCGTTACAGTAAGGATAAGGATACTGCTAACCAATCGCTTAACATGGGTTACTTAAAAATTTTAACAAACCTACACACTTATAAGCCCGAAGTGCCTTTTAAATCTTGGATTAGGCGTGTAATGGTAAATACTTTAATTGACGAATACCGAAAAAACAAAAAACAAAACCAACATATAAGTTACGTTGAAGAGTATTATGATAACAGCGATTACTCGGAAGTAAACGAAGCACTGAGCAAAATAAGTTGTGAGCAAATACACAAATTAATAAACCAATTACCAAATGCAACTAAAGAAGTATTTAACTTATATGTAATAGATGGCTATAACCATAAAGAAATTGGCGAACTATTGGGCATTAGCGAAGGTACCAGTAAATGGCATTTGAGCGACGCAAGGCAAAAATTAAAACAAAAAATAGAACTACAGACATTATCAACTATTTAAAAAGAAGTATCATGAGTTTTGAAGAACAGTTTGACAAAATTATTAATAACAAAATTAACGAATCTGCTTTTCCATTTGATGAAAACAATTGGGAAAAAGCAAGTACTTTAATTGATGCAAATAGGCTTGCCCCTATTGCAAAAAATAAAAGTAAAAACCTTTTGTTATTAAGTTTAGCACTATTAATAGTAAGTACAATTGCTGTATTTACCTATTTGCAATTAAATACCAACGCCGTTGTTGTAACAAATACTACCGAAAACAAAATTACAACTGCTAATACTAAAAATATAAACCCGCAAGCCAATAATAATGATATTCCTATTAATAACGAATTCAACTCAAATACAAGCAATACTTTAAACGATTTAAATACACATACTGATAGTAAAGAAACTGTGGGGGATAATGTAGTTAATGAAAAAAAATATAAAAATGTAACTTTATTAAATACTAATACTAGTATTACTAAAAAAGATAAGCCCCTTACAAACCAAACCAATACTAACAGCGAAGAAAATATAAATACAAGCCCTGCAAATAAAACCGAAGAAAATGAAGCAATAGTAACCAACAAATTAATTGCTGCTAAAAATTACGATAGTAATACGGCAACTAAAAAAGCCAATGCCAATACAAGCGATAAAAAATTGTTGCAAAAAAATAATGTTATAGCTTCAGGTAAAATAAACCCTATTATTGTTTCAACTAAAAATAATGCCCCTATTGGTAACAATGCAAATAACTTAATTCAAACAACTAAAACAGAAAATATAGAAAATTCTAAACTAAGCTTTGAACCACTTAGCACTATAACTTTAAATGTACAACAAGATTTAACAAACTACGAATGTAAAAATACCAATGTAAATTTTTTACAAGCTTATGATAACGATTATTTTAAAAACACAAAACCTAAATTTAATTACCTAAACCTTGAAGCTGGTGCGGCTTATCTATTAGGCTTTAATACCACAAGTACAAAAGATGCAGTAGGCTTAAATTATTACGCAGGGTTAAATTATGGCATATATATAAGTAAAAAAATAAGTGTGAGTGCTGGCGTTCAATTTTATAACGTTAGCAATATTAAACAAAGCTTTTACACCGCCTCAAAAACGGTTTACGAATTTGGCTCAACAGGTAGTTACACAAACATTACTACTAACTCCTTATACTATTTTTCTGTTCCTTTAAAATTAAACTATGCCTTATCGCCAATAAGTAAAATAGGTTTAGGCTTAAATACAGGTTTTTTAGTAGGCGGCAAAAACACCGTTGAAACCTATAACTTATTTGATGGTGTAAAAGCAAATGTTATAACAACTACTAACAAAGGTTACTATGAAGGTGTAAATACAAAAAACGTTGTATTAAGTGCATTTTATACCCATAAACTAAACAAACGCTTTAGTGTTAATGGCGAGTTTATGTATGGCATTAGCGATGTTTATACTAATACAAAAACAAATACCACAAAACAAAATACAATAGGTTTTAAATTAGGATTAACGTTTACCTTATTTGACAAATAACAAAACTTACAACATTATTATTTACTTCTACAAATTATACATCATAACATGAAAAAAAACTTACTCTATATAATCTTCACTTTTTGCATTTGTTTTCTATCCTGCAAAAAAAATGCATTGCCACCAGAAGACGATGCCAACGCCCCCGATTTTTACTTTAAGTGCGATGTAAATGGCTTACCTATTAATATACAAGCGGGAGTTAATAATTATTATATGTACTCTTTACACGAGCAAAATGCAGATAGTATTTACGTTTACCGTGGTGATTTAAAACAAAAAGATTGTGGTACAAACTGTAGCTATGGCATATCTATACAAATAAACGATTATAAAATATCTGCTCTAAACGCCCCTATGAAACCCGATAGTGGCTTATACACTGGTAATTACCAATTTAACGATGGTGTTTTAGCCCCCCTCTATTATTCGGCGTATTTTTCGCCACTAACTACTTCCTCAAACAATACCAATACTTGGCGGTATAGTGATAGCACCAGCCAAACATCTATACAAGGCTTTAAAGTGTTTAGAACTAATACCATACAAAATGTAGTGTTAGCCGTTAATCAAGCTTCTCCAACATGTTCAATCACACACACAAATACTTTTTATATTGGTAATGCTTTGCAAACAAATATTTCGGCCGTAAGAGATACATCAAATAATTACTCTTATTTAAGATATACCTTTAGTAGCAATCCTACTACTAGCATTACGGGCACAACTTACTTTTGGGAGTTTGGCGATGGAGCAACCTCTTCCTTATCAAACCCCACACATAGTTACACCTCTCAAAATTATTATCGCCCAAAATTAACCTTAAGTAACGCTACCAATACCTGCGTAACTTATTACCAAGCTCCTTGCTTTAATTCTAGCGTGTGTAATGCCAACTACAACGCTTATTTTAGTGGCCTTGCAAACCCAAAAGCCTTATCTGCTATCACTATAAAAGTGATCGATCCAAGCGGTATAGAATATTCATCAAGTACGTTAAACCAACCTAGTACTAATAAGTTTGAAATTGTTTCGGTTGAAAATTATAAATTAAACGAAAAAAACGAGGCGACTAAAAAATTAAAAATAAAATTTAATTGCACCTTACAAAACGGCACAAATACACTAAACATTACAAATGGCGAGGCTGTGATAGCCGTTTCGTATAAATAAATTCAACACTAAAATCATTAACATTTAACTATCAATAACTATTACCCTTATTAATTAAATTTAAGTATAAATATTATACTTTTATTTAAAATGAGCGGACAGTTATTTATAATACCCACACCCATAGGTAATTTACAAGATATTACCTTAAGAGCAATTAATACACTTAAAACGGTAGATTTAATTTTAGCCGAAGATACTCGCACAACCCTTTTTTTATTAAAACATCTTCAAATTGAAAAGCCTTTAAAATCGTATCACCAACACAACGAACATAAAATTTTAGAAGAATTAATTACGCTATTAAACTTAGGCAAAAACATAGCCTTAGTTTCTGATGCTGGCACGCCCGGCATAAGCGACCCTGGTTTTTTGTTAATTAGAGAAGTTATAAAAAACAACATTCCTATAATTAGTTTACCTGGCGCAACGGCCTTTGTACCGGCACTTGTAAACAGTGGCTTACCTTGTAACGAATTTAGTTTTTATGGTTTTTTGCCGCAAAAAAAAGGCAGACAAACAAAACTAAAACTTTTAGCACTTGAAGAAAAAACATTTATTGTTTACGAATCGCCGTTTAGATTAGTAAAACTATTACAAGAATTAAAAGACCATTTGGGTGCCGATAGATTAGCCTCTGTATCGCGTGAAATAACAAAACTATTTGAAGAAACGAAGCGAGGAACCGTAACCGAATTAATAACTTATTTTTCGGCTAAAACCGTTAAAGGCGAAATTGTAGTATGTGTGCAAGGAAACAAAAATATAGAAACTGAAATAGATGAGTAAAAATCATAACATAGGCGCACCTCCTGGAGCTTTGTTTTATAACGGCGAAGAAACTGATCAAAAAGTAAAAATTACGTTAATAGAATTTAACGAAACTGAATATTTTGAGCAAGATTTTTATGATTTAGAAGGTTGTATTATGCACGTAAAACCAAATATGGTAAAGTGGATAAACATAGAAGGAGTGCATAATACCAGCTTAATTGAAAAAATTGGCAAACTATACAATATACATCCATTAACATTAGAAGATATTGTACATATAGATCAACGTCCAAAATTTGAAGAGTTTGATAATTACATTTTAGCCATTATGCGAATGATTAATTACGATGCAGAAGTGGTATCAGAACAACTATCCATTGTTTTGTTAGAAAACACGGTTATTTCTTTTCAAGAACCACATGGCGGTGATGCCTTTGATATTATTCGCAACAGGCTTAGGCAATGCAAAGGAAGGGTAAGAAGATTAGGGGCCGATTATTTATTTTATGCATTAATAGATGCCGTAGTAGATTGTTATTTTACGGCTATTGAAAAAATAGGTGATAGAGTAGAAGAAATTGAAGAAGAGATAATGAACGAGCCTAAAAAAGAAAGCTTAAAACAATTGTACCGTTTAAAACGCGAAGTTATTTTTTTAAGAAAGCAAGTGTGGCCCTTACGCGATTTAATTGCAAATTTAATACGCAGCGAAACGGTTTTAATTACACCAAGTACCGATTTATTTTTAAGAGATATACAAGATCATAGCACTCGAATTATTGATACTGTAGAAACCTACCGCGATTTATTAAGTGGTATTATGGATATTTATTTAAGTACCAATGCCAATCGCATGAATGAAGTGATGAAAGTATTAACGATTATGTCTTCTATATTTATTCCCGTAACATTTATAGCGGGTGTTTACGGGATGAATTTTGAATATATGCCCGAATTAAAATCGCCAATAGGCTACGCCTGTGTTTGGGCTGTAATGCT
>JAYTRS010000007.1:0-7832 GCA_043746065.1 Bacteroidota bacterium
TTTGTAGTATTTATAAGCTGGTTTTGGTTATTAATTAAATTAATAATTCCTAAAGATCCAAGTTCAATTAAATTATCCTCATCTAATTCAAAATCTAATATAAAATTTGCCTTTGTTGGATTAATTTCTTCAATAATATTTGAATAAACAGGAATCTCATTTAATAGTTCGATTTTTTGTTGCAACAAAAACCTTATTGTATCATTTGAGTTTTTTACTACTGTTAGAATGACAGTTGTATCATTAAACCCAAGCCTCTTTATGTATATTTTATTTCCAAGCTTGTAATTATTAATTTTTAAAAAACCATTTTTATTACTATTAAAAATAAATTTATCATAACTAATAGTTGCAAATGGAACAGGAGCTTTATTTTTATCTATTAAAATTACCTTTAAGTTTAATTGAGAAAATAAGTTCGTTGTTGTGAAAAACAAAACCACTAAAATTTTTATATTTACCCTCATCTCAATCTGGTGTGGTTCAATTAATGATTAATTTGCTATATATCATTTGTTTGTTTATCCTTAAAATTTAAAAAATAAATTCCAGCTAAACGAGTAGCCCTCAGTGCTTACAGTTGACGTTTTAAGGACTAAAATATATTACGTAATCTAACTATTTTTATCATTTGTATGCACAAATTACTTCGATATTTTTCTCCTTTGCCTGACATACTTCGACCTTTTACACCTTAGCCTTACGTTGAACTAGTTAATAGTTGTAATTGGTATTACCCACCTTTTAATAAAATTACTCCTTCTCAATTTCTTTTTTTACTTCTTGAATTTGCTCAGTAATTTGTTGGGTAATACCACCCGTGCTTTCTTGAATATCTTTTTGTAAGCTACCCGCAGCATCTTTAAATTCGCGAGTGGCTTTGCCTAAGGTTTTTGCAATGTTTGGTATGCCTTTAGCACCAAATAACATTAAAATAACAAGTACAATAAGCACCACTTCGCCACCGCCTAAATTTAAAAATAATATATATTGTGCGTAGGTCATTTTATTTTTTTTTGTTCATAAATTTAAAAACAACAACAGCTCCTAAAATAAAAATTATAGCTACAAATGCTATAATAAAATACTCGCTATAACCCATTTGGTTTTGCATGTACAAAGGTAGTTTTTTTTATGATTAAACCTTTAAGGTTTATATTGGTTTTTTACAAAAAACCTTAAAGGTTTTATTTAAACTTTATCTATTCCAAAAGGTAGTTTTTTTTTTGATTAAACCTTTAAGGTTTATATTGGTTTTTACAAAAAATCTTGTACTTATTTTTGGTAATTTTCAATACCTAAATGTATTAACGCATCGCCTTCGTTTACAACAGGCTGATTGTTTATACCCACAATATAACCATCAACGGTACTTAAAATTTTAGTTTCTACCTCGCCAAATGGGTTACAAATTACGCCCAAAAAATCGCCCTTTTGTACAAAGCTACCATTATTAGCATTCATGTGAAAAAGTCCACTGGCATTGGCTCTTATCCATGTATCTTTATTTATTTTTATAGATGGATTGCTGGGTAATTCTAAATCAATCATTTTATAGGCATTCATTAACCTTAAACAGCCATTTATACCTTCGTTAATAGCAAGGTAATCAAACCGCATACTTTCGCCCCCTTCATACACTAAAATAGGTTTGTTTTTTTTAGCCGCTTCGTGCCTAAATGTTCCTTCGCGGTAATTACTATCAATAATTAATGGTGCCGAAAATTTTTCGGCCAAGGCTACATTGTCAGGAAAATCAAACACACATCGCAACTGCGGATAGTTATTAATTTTAGAGCCGCCTGTATGAAAATCAATTCCAAAATCAATAATGGGTAAAATATGTTTCATTAAATCATGAGCAATCCTACTACCTAAACTGCCATTTTTAGTGCCAGGGAAGCAACGATTCAAATCTCTACCATCTGGTAAATCGCGACTACCATACAAAAACGAAACAATATTAATAACAGGAATTGCTATTAAAGTGCCACATTTTAAATTTATAACGTCTTCTCGCGTAATTATTTTTCTTACAATTTCAATACCATTTGTTTCTTCGCCATGCATACCAGCACTTAAAAGTAGCGATGGACCCTTTTGTTTAGCGCGAATAACATGTACTGGAATTTCTATTTTAGTTTTAGTGTGTAATTCATAAGCATTTAAAATAATGGTTTTACTTTGCCCGGGTTCAATAATTTGTTCGTTTATGGTTAATGATTTTTGCATTTATTATTTATAAAACGCTGCTGTTTTGATAAATTCAACAACAAGCGCTGATTTTTATTAAAAGATTACTATTCCCCTGGTTTGTTAAACTCATTACGCTCTACATACTCAATTATTTTACCAGCAATGTCAAGTCCTGTAGCACCTTCAATGCCTTCTAAACCAGGGCTTGAGTTTACTTCCATTACTAACGGTCCACGGCTTGACTGAAGTAAATCAACCCCTGCCACACCTAAACCTAGTTTTTTTACTGATTTTAGAGCTGTTGCACGTTCTTCGTTAGTTAATTGTATAACTGTAGCAGAGCCACCTTGATGTAAATTACTTCTAAATTCGCCTTCTTTTGCTTGGCGTTTCATAGCGCCTACCACTTGCCCGTCAACCACAAACACGCGTAAATCTGCGCCTTTAGCTTCTTCTATAAATTCTTGCACCAACATATTAGCTTCTAATTTCATAAACGCCTCTATTACACTTTTAGCGGCTTTTTGATTTTCGGCTAAAATAACACCAATGCCTTGTGTGCCTTCTAAAAGCTTAATAACACAAGGCGCCCCGCCTATATTTTCAATAACGCTATCAATATCTTTATCTTTTGGCGAAGAGGCAAATGCCGTTTTTGGAATACCAATGCCGGCACGCGCTAATATTTGCAAGCTGCGTAATTTATCGCGCGAACGCACAAGAGCTTGAGATTCTACCGCTGTAAATATTTTCATCATTTCAAACTGGCGAACTACTGCACTGCCATAAAATGTTGCCGATGCACCAATACGAGGTATTACAGCATTTACATCTGTTACCTCTTTACCATTAAAATAAATGTGTGGGCGGTTTTGTTCAATTACCAATACACACTTCATGTGGTCTAATAAAAGCATTTCGTGTCCACGTTTTTCACCAGCTTCAATTAAACGCTTGGTTGAATACAAATTTTTGTTTCGAGATAAAACTGCAATTTTCATATATGTTTTATTTTTAAATTTGGTTTAAATTAATTCCGTTGGTATGTATTTTATTTACGTCGATTATAAATTTGTTTTTAATTAGTTTTCGTCCAATTAATACTGGGTACCTCATTTTTTCGCGATTTGAAAGTGATAGCGTTGACCAAATTTTTTTTTGCCCTAATTTAATTAATGTTTTTATAATGTAGCGTTCTTCTAATTCGCCAAACGAATTTTTTATTTTTTTTTGAGAAAATTCTTCGAAATTAAACGTATTAGTTTGGTTTATTCCATTAATAGTTTGTGTAATTGAAAACGACAGAATAGCTTTTTCATTTTTAATTGTAACAAAAATATTTTCACAATGAATAGATGAGGTATAAGCCCCAGTATCTAATTTAGCTTCAACGCCAGTAATATCAAGCAATGGAAAATCAACAAACTCTCGTCGACCAATTAAACGCATATTATTTTTATTAGTTTGCATTTTTATACAAATGGTAAAAACGTTTTACATCAACCTCAATATTTAAATCTTGTTTTTGTAGGTAGAAATTTACATAATTATTTGCGAAATAAGGCGCTAACATTACACCTTTTGTTCCCAAACCATTAAATATATGTAAATTTTTATAATGTGGGTGTGTGCCTATAATTGGTCGCCTATCAATAGACGACGGCCTAATGCCTGCTTGATGTTGTATTATTTGATAATCAGCATCTATTAAATGGGTTAATTTTTGTTGCAATTCATTGTTTGCTTTGGTAGTAGTAGTTTGGCTTAAATCGCTCCATTCATAGGTTGCTCCCACTTTAAAAGTATTTGGTTGCGTATTAAAAATAAATCCGTTTTTATTTAATATGGTATTTTCAATATTTAATTGATTGCTTTTAATGGTAATAGTTTCTCCTTTTGCAGGGTTAAGCTTTAACCAGTTAAAGTGGGGGTTATCTTTAAGCAAATAGCCCTCGCAAAAAATAATATTTTTATAATTTATATTTTTGTACGAAATGTAATCGACGTTAATACTTAAATCAGAATAATTAAATGTTTGATTAATAAAGTTTAGTTTAAATATTTTTTCGGTTTCTAAAATAAAGGTGGGCACATCAACTGTTCCACATCTTTTAACAATACCAAACTCTGTATTCAATTTAGCCTCTTTAAAGGCTTGTGGTACTTTGGTATAAATAGTTTTATCTAAAAATTGTGTTAATTCGTTTTCGGCTTTTTTTAGCCACAAAGTTTTTTCTTGTTCTTCAAAAAACGATTTTAATAATGGGCGATGAGTAATTATTTTTTGTGTAAAATTTTTCTCAATCGTTTCGTAAAAAGGAATTAAATAATCAATTAACTCATCGGCTAACCAACTTTTTGTCATTCGTTTAAACACAATTGGGTTCCATATTCCAGCCGCTGCATTTGAACAATTACTTAAATTTGAATTGCCAATTAACGTAAATGTAATATTATAATTTTTAAATGTATGAGCTAAAACATTTGCTGCCAAACCATTGCCTACAATTAAAAAATTTATCATTTTAAAATTAGTTAGTTTTTACGTTTGGATTATAATTTCGTTTTATTCCTCGGTACGAATCGGAAAAAAATAAAATAAGTTTTATACCCGCCATAGCTTGTGTTTGGTTGGCTTCAGCATATACCTCAATACCAGCGCCAATATCGTAAGTAAATTTCTTTATGGCTTGTGCGCAGGCGTAAACGCCTATGTTATTATAAAATTTAGGTTTAAAAGTACTACCCGTATCGGGCACTGCATATACACCATACGAATAATTTAAACCACCGTATAGTGCAAAATTAAAATTAGTAGTTTCTTTTCGTAAGCCATAACCCAAATGCCCCGAAACGTTATTGTAGCCTTTAACATCTTTTCCACTTAGTAAAATACCTGTTTGAAATTTATGATTATCAATATGAAATTGAATATCGGCACCAACTGTTTTTTGAATTTCGCTTCTGAGGCTAGAACCTAAATAACCAAAGCCAATAGAAAAATAGTTATTATGAATACGGTAGCGTTTTCCGTCGGCAATAATTTCTTCTTTTCGATTATAAACAGGTTTTTCTTGTTGAGCAAAGCCGCTTATAGTTTTGATTAAAATAAATATGAAAAAAAAGTATTTAATAAGTTATAAATTTAAACAATATATAGTATTTTTTTGTTAAATTTATATAATGAAAGTTTATAATTTATATTTAAAACTTACTTGTTTTGTTTTGATTTTTTATGCTTGTACCCAAGCAGAAAAAAAAGATTTAGAAAGTACTATTGTAAATAAAATTGATTCTACATCTAAAATATCATTAAAATGGGCAGAAGGAAGTTTTGAATATAGTAATACTAAAGGCATTTATAAAGAAACTTGGAAAAAAATAAATAATACCGAATATAAAGGTTTTGGTTGTTTTTGTATTAAAACTGATACCGTTTTTATGATGAGTATGAGGCTGTATAAAGCAGAAAATACTGTGAAAATGAGTTATAAAGTTAATCACCAAAATGAAGATAAGGCTACAGATTTTATATTATCAAAACAACTTAATAATGTGTATGTATTTGAGAATCCCTTTAGAGATTTTCCTTCAATAATGCAATATAAATTTTTGGGCGATACGGCTATTGAAGTAAAAGAAAGCGGTTTTGAAAATGATAAAGCAAAAGTAGTAGAGTTTACAATAACAAAAGCAAAGCAATTTTTTTAAGCTTTAATACCAATTACCAATATATCATCTATTTGTTCAGTATGCTTACACCAATCTTCAATAAAAGTAGTTAGGTATTTATGTTGCTGCACCATACTTTGGTTTTGTATTGATAGTAAAATTTCTTTAAATTTTTTGGTCATTAATTTCTTTTTATTGGGGCCGCCAAATTGGTCGGCATACCCATCGCTAAATAAATAAATGGTATCGTTTTTATCTAACACAATACTATGTTGTTCAAATACTTGATTTACATCAGTATGCCCGCCAATAGCTTGTTTTGTAGCTTTTATTTCTTCAACTTCAGTACTATTATTTTTAATTATCCATAAGGGGCGATTAGCACCTGCATATTTTACATGAGTAGTTTTGGCATCGCTTAAAAATGCAGGAAATGTGCATAGACAAATATCCATACCATCTTTTGTACCCGCTTCTCCACCTTGCCTGAGGGCTTGTTTAATACCTCTGTTTAGTCCGCTTAATATTTTTGAAGGCTCGCAACTTTCGTCCACAGCGTCTTTTAGTTTTTCGTTACCTACCATACTCATAAAAGCACCAGGCACGCCATGTCCAGTACAATCTACAGCTGCAATTACTAAATCTCCACTTTTAGTTTGAGCATTTGCATATTGGTCAGTAAAAAAATAAAAGTCGCCACTAACAATATCTTTTGGTTTATATAAAATAAAATAATTTTTTAGGTAAGCATTTATTTCCTCTTCAGGCGGTAAAATAGCATATTGAATGCGTTTAGCATACTGAATGCTTTGCTCAGTTTCTTCGTTTTTTAATTCAATAATTTTACTTTTTTCTTCGAGTTCGGCTGCTTGTTTTGCTAATAAAATATTGGCTTTCTTTTTTTGTTGAATGTTTCTAACCAAAAAGAAAGAGAATATAGCTACTACGCCTAATACACCAATCATAAAGTAGAGGTATAGTAAGTTTTGTTTTAACTCCCCTTCTTTAATTTTTTTTTCGCGATTAGCCATATCTAATTCGGTTAATTGCAGTTGTCCCAATTTTTTTTCGGCACTTAGTTCATTGCTTGCTTTATTTAATTGCGAGTCTTTAGCTCGTAATTCCATTTCTTGCATTTTGCGAACTAACGCTAATCGTTCAAATTCTTTATCTTTTTGAGAAGCTTCAATTTCTTGCAACCTCATTTTTTCTAGCTGTTGTGTGTACTGTAATTCTTTAATTTTTTTTTCTTTAGCATTAATTTCAGCTTGATCTTTCGCATCGTTTGCTTTCGTTTCGGCTTCAATTTTTTGTGCTAAAATTTCGGCTTCACGAGCTTTAATTTCGGCTTCTTTTAGTTGTTGGCTTTGTGTTAAAAGTTCAATTTCTTTGGCTTTTTTTTCGGCTTCAATACGTAAGTTTTCAATTTCTAACTTTTTATTATCATCTGCTGCTTTTGCCAACATTAATTTTGTAGTTTCGCTAATACCACTTACTTCTTTTTTAAATAAATGTACATACGAACCATCGGCTACAAACTTTTTTTTACGTTTACTAAAATAAATCTTTCCCGATGGTTTGTTTAATAAAAAACCAAATAATTCGGTAGTAGCTGCTGCTGCAATATTATCATACATTACAACTTTCCAATCATCTAATTTATAAATACTTGTATCAAAAATATTATTAGTATACCCATTAATTAATAGCGATTGAGAATTAAACCCTTGTTTGGTAAATCTAAGAATATACTCAAAATTTAAATCTAGTTTATAGTTAAACTCACCATTTGCATTTGTCGTTAATTCAGCAATTTCAAAATCGTTACGCTCAATAATTACTTTTACACCTTCAATATTTTTCCCTAATGATTTTGTGACATATCCTTTAAAATCTAAGTATCCATTAGTGTTTGCACTTAATGCATTTCGTTTAATTTTATTACCATTATTATCAAAAATATA
>JAYTRS010000008.1:0-2475 GCA_043746065.1 Bacteroidota bacterium
CAGCTTTTTTAAGAATATGGTACGTTAAAAGTGTAGTAGTTGTTTTACCATTACTACCTGTAATACATATTTTTTTTGCAGATGTATAACGGCTCGCAAATTCAATTTCGGAAATAACAGAAATATTTTTTGCAAGTAGTTTTTGCACTAACTCTGCTTTATCAGGAATACCAGGACTTTTAATGACCTCATCGGCATTTAAAATTTTTTCTTCGGTATGCATTCCTTCTTCAAACAAAATATTTTCTTCTATTAATTGTATTTTATATTTTTCTTTAATTAAATTTTTATCACTTACAAAAACGTCAAAACCTTTTTGTTTGGCTAATATTGCACTTCCCACGCCGCTTTCGCCACTACCTAATATTACAATACGCTAACTCACTATCTTAATTTAAGCGTTACAAATGTTAATACCGCCAGCATAATACCGATAATAAAAAAGCGCATCACAATTTTTGATTCGTGAAAACCCACTTTTTGATAATGATGATGTAAAGGCGCCATTTTAAATAAACGATGAGCCTGTGCATATTCTAATCCTCTTCGTTTTTTTTGATACTTAAAATAATACACTTGTAAAATCACCGAAATATTTTCAACTAAAAACACACCACACAAAATAGGAATTAACAATTCTTTACGAATAGCAATGGCGTATACTGCAATAATTCCGCCAATGGCAAGACTTCCAGTATCGCCCATAAATACTTGGGCAGGAAAAGAATTGTACCACAAAAACCCAACACAAGCCCCAATAAAGGCTGCCATAAATACTACCAGTTCGCCTGAATTAGGTATGTACATAATATTTAAGTAATCGGCGAAAATAGTATTACCCGAAACATAAGCCAATATGCCCAATACTACTCCCACAATAGCGCTTGTACCTGCAGCTAAGCCATCAATACCATCTGTAATATTGGCGCCATTACTTACAGCCGTTACCACAATTATTACCATGGGTATAAAAATTAACCAGCCGTATTTTAAACAATCATCACACGCCCACGATACAAAACTGCCATAATCCAATTCGTTATTTTTCATAAACGGAATTGTAGTTTTTAGGTTTTTTACCGCTTTTTCTTCATAAATCGGAATTTTTAAATCTTGTGATGCATTTGGATTATCATTTCTATAAGCAATTTTTTCATTGTGCGTTAAGCGTTCTTTAATTACAACATCGGGGTGAAAATAAAACACACAACCTACAATTAAACCAATACCAACTTGCCCAATAATTTTAAATTTACCTTGTAAACCTTCTTTATTTTTTTTAAATACTTTAATGTAATCATCAATAAAACCAATACCACCCAACCATACTGTTGAAATTAACATTAATACGATATAGACATTTAAAATTTTTGAGAATAGTAAGGTTGGAATAATAATTGCTGCTAAAATAATTAAACCACCCATGGTAGGTGTACCTGCTTTTTTTGTTTGACCATCTAAACCTAACTCACGAATGGTTTCACCAATTTGTTTTTTACGAATAAATTCAATAATACGTTTGCCAAATACTAACGAAATAATTAATGAAGTAATTAATGCTAATGCTGCACGAAAGGAAATATATTGAAATGCCCCTGCACCAGGGAAATCAAACATTCTATCTAAATATTGAAATAAATAATACAGCATTATATTCCTAATAGTTTTATGGTTTCTTTAAAAATTTCGTAATCGTCAAAATCGTGTTTTACACCTTTTATTTCTTGATATTTTTCGTGTCCTTTTCCAGCAATTAAAATAATATCACCTGCATTACTTAATTGGCAAGCCGTTTTTATGGCCTCTCTTCTATCAGTAATACGCAACGTTTTTTTTACATCAGTAGGGTTAATGCCTTTTTGCATTTGATTTAAAATTTCTTCAGGATCTTCAGTTCGAGGATTATCAGACGTTAAAATAATTTTTGTACTATACTCACAAGCAATAGCTGCCATAACGGGGCGTTTGGCAGAATCTCTATCTCCACCACAACCTATTAATGTAATCACTTGTTCGTTACCATTTCGAATATCTTTTATAGTTTCTAAAACATTTTTTAATGCATCGGGAGTGTGGGCATAATCAATAATACCAATCACACCGTTGGGAGATTTGATATATTGGAAACGACCTTCTACCGAATTTAGATTGCTTAATGCCGTTAATACATTTAATTTATCTTGCTTTAATAAAACAGCTGTAGCATATACTGCAAGAACATTGTAAGCATTAAACGTGCCTATTAATTTTACCCATACCTCTTGATTATCGATATTAAGAAATAAACCGTTTAATTGATTTTCTAAAATTTTGCATTTAAAATCAGCAACGGTTTGCAAACTGTAGGTATGGCGTTGTGCTTTTGTATTTTGAAACATAATGATGCCATTTCTATCATCTTTATTTACAAGTGCAAAAGCCGTATTTGGTAAAAAATCAAAAAAACGTTTTTTTGCTTTTATATATTCGTCAAAG
>JAYTRS010000009.1:0-7791 GCA_043746065.1 Bacteroidota bacterium
AATTAGTTATAACTGGCGGACATGTGTTAATGGGCACCGATGCACCCGAAAGTATGGGCTTTAAAGTAAATTTTGGTAATAATGTACATATTAGCATTGAGCCTGATACACGTGCCGAAACCAAAAAACTATTTGATGCTCTATCGACTGGAGGTAAGGTAGAACAAGATTTACAAGAAATGTTTTGGGGTGCATATTACGGCGCTTGTAAAGATAAATTTGGCGTACAATGGATGTTTAACTGCACAGCAAAATAAAATAAGTATATTAAATAAAAAATGATAACAGTAACCATAACAATTAATTTGCCCATTAAAAAAGTATGGGTTTTATGGAACGAAGTACAACATATTACCAAATGGTATTATGCCTCTGATGATTGGCATGCGCCTTTTGCCGAAAACGATTTAAAAATTGGAGGTAAATTTAAAACTACAATGGCCGCAAAAGATGGCAGTTTTCAATTTGATTTTGAAGGAATTTATAACAATATTGAAGGGTATAAACAAATTGATATAACATTATTGGATAACCGAAAAATGATGGTTGCATTTGAAGATTTAGGAACCCAAACCAAAATTACCGAAATGTTTGAACCCGAAACCGAAAACCCAATTGAACTTCAACAGCACGGCTGGCGGGCTATTTTAAATAATTTTAAGAAATACGCCGAAAATAATTAGTGTCTAAAGTAGGTTTTACACATTACTTTTTATTTTGCGCATCAACTACAGCAATAATTACCATGTTTACAATTTCGCGAACACTACTACCCAATTGCAATACATGCACGGGCTTATTTAAACCCATTAATACTGGCCCTATAGCTTCGGCACCACCTAATTCTTGCATAAGTTTATAAGCAATGTTGCCTGCTGCTAAATTTGGAAAAATAAAGGTATTTACATCTTTATCCACCAAAGTACTAAACGGAAACTGCTCTTTTAATAAACTATTATTTGTAGCAAAATTGGCTTGTAAATCGCCATCTACAACTAAGCCTGGGTAGTTTTTGTGTAAAAGGCTAACTGCATTTTTAACTTTATTGGGTACATCGCCATCAGCACTACCAAAATTAGTATAGCTTAACATGGCCATACGTGGTATAATATTAAATTGCTTAACGGTGTTAGCAGTTAGTACAGCAATATCGGCTAATTCTTGCGCTGTGGGATCCACATTCATGGTAGTATCTGCAAAAAAGTAAGGACCTTTTTTAGTCACCATAATATATAAACCTGCCACTCGGCTAACATCTTTTTGCACGCCAATTACTTCTAACGCCGGCTTTATGGGCTGAGCATACTTGCGGGTTAAGCCACTAATCATCGCGTCTGCAACGCCTGTTTCTATTAACATAGCGCCATAGTAATTTCTATCGCGCATTAGCTTACGAGCGTCGTATTGCGTTAAACCTCGGCGCTGACGTTTTTTCCATAATAAATCACCAAATTCATCACGTTGATTTTCGTTTTCTAATAACGGGTCTATGATGGTCATTTCTGCCAAATCAATACTATTTTCTTCAGCAATTTTTATAATTTTTGTTTTATTACCTAAAAGTATTGGTTTTGCAATACCCTCATCGCGCACTACCTGTGCAGCTTTTAAAATTTTATACGTATCAGCTTCGCTAAAAACAACGCGTTTAGGATTGTTTTTTGCTTTGTTACCAAGACTTCGCATTAATTTATTATCTTTTCCTAAACGGTTTTCTAACTCTAATTTATAGGCATCCCAATCGGTAATTTTATATTTAGCAACACCACTATCAATTGCAGCTTTAGCTACAGCCGATGATACAGCCGAAATTAAACGGTTATCAATGGGTTTTGGTATAATATAATCGGTACCAAAACTTAGGTTTTTTGAACCATAGGCTAAGTTGACATAATCGGGTACGTTTTCTTTTGCAAGTGCTGCAATGGCTAAAGCGGCGGCCAACTTCATTTCTTCGTTAATAGTGGTAGCACGCACATCTAAAGCACCTCTAAAAATAAATGGAAAACCTAATACATTATTTACTTGGTTAGGATGATCGCTACGGCCTGTAGCCACAATAATATCTGGACGAGCCGCCAAAGCATCTTCATAACTAATTTCGGGTGTAGGATTAGCTAATGCAAACACAATACAATTTGGCGCCATAGAGCGAACCATATCTTGCGTTAAAATATTACCTTTTGATAAACCAACAAATACATCTGCACCTTTAATGGCTTCGGGTAAAGTATTTACTTTTATATTATCTGAAGCAAAAAAAGTTTTGTATTCATCAAGGTCAGTACGATTTTTATTTATAACGCCTTTGCTATCTAACATTAAAATATTTTCTTTTTTTACCCCCACCGCAATGTACATTTTAGCACAAGAGTTAGCCGAAGCACCAGCACCATTAATTACCAACTTTATTTCGCTCATTTTTTTGCCCGAAATTTCTACGGCATTTAATAAGCCAGCTGAAGAGATAATGGCTGTACCGTGTTGGTCGTCGTGCATTAAAGGAATGTTTAATACTTCTTTTAAGCGGCGTTCAATTTCAAAACATTCGGGGGCTTTAATATCTTCTAAATTAATACCACCAAAGGTAGGAGCTATATTTTTTACGGTATTTACAAACTCATCAATATTTTTAGTATCTACTTCAATATCAAACACATCAATATCTGCAAAAATTTTAAATAGTAAGCCTTTGCCTTCCATTACTGGTTTTGATGCCAATGCACCAATATCGCCCAAGCCTAATACCGCAGTACCATTGCTTATTACGGCTACTAAATTACCCTTAGCTGTATATTTATAAGCATCTTCTGGGTTTTTCTCAATTTCTAAACAAGGTTCGGCTACGCCAGGACTGTAAGCCAATGTTAAATCGTGCTGTGTGCTATAGGGTTTTGTGGGAATTACTTCTATTTTACCCGGACGACCTTGCGAGTGATAATCAAGAGCATCTTGTTTTCTAAATTTTGCCATATTAAAATCTGTTTAAAAAGCGAAAAACGAAGGTAACATTTTTTTATTGATGCTTTAATCTATTAAATACAATTATCTTTGCGCCGCTTTTTATGATCGCATCGTTTTTTAAAAATACACACACCAAACAAACGCTAAATTTAGCTTGGCCACTTGTAATTACTCAAGTAGGTCATATTGTAGTGGGTATAGTTGATACTGTTTTTTTAGGGAAGATTGGTCCAACAGAACAGGCAGCCTGTATTTTAAGTAATAATTTATATGTTTTAATTTTGGTATTTAGTATTGGCGTAAGTTATGCTACCACGCCTTTGGTTACTAACGCACACCAAACTAACGATGTGTTAAAAAAGGCATCGTTGTTTAAAAACTCGTTATTTTTAAATTTTGCAGTAGCTTGTGTGTGCTTTGTAGTTTTGTTTTTTTTATCTGGTACCTTACGTTATATGCAGCAGCCAGAGCAAGTTGTAAGTTTGGCTATTCCGTTTTACGATGTGTTAATTTTTTCGATGATACCCGTTTCGTTATTTTTTACCTGTAAGCAATATTGCGAAGGGCTAAGTAATACCAAAATGGCATTAATTATAAGTGTGGTAGGCAATTTAATAAATATTGTTTTAAATTATATGTTAATATATGGGCATTGTGGTTTGCCAAAAATAGGTTATATGGGTTCGGCATGGGCATCATTTATTGCAAGAATGGCAATGGGTGTAGGCTTTTTAATTTTAATTTTTAAATCGCCTATTACTAAAGAAATTAGTAGTGTATATAAACAGGTAAAATTAAATTTTGCTGATTTAAAACAATTAGCAAAAATAGGGTTAAATGCTGGTTTGCAATTTACTTTTGAAGTGGCTGCCTTTGCCATTGCTGGTTTAATGGCTGGTGTGTTTGGTAAAGAGCAAATTGATGCGCATGGTATTGCCTTACATTTAGCAGCATTTACCTATATGTTTGGTAGCGGTATTAGCAGCGCCACTACTATACGCATTGGCATATACATGAGTCAAAAAAATTGGCCATTAATAAAAGAAGCAGGTTTTACCTCCTTAAAACTGGTATTAATAACTATGGGTGTTTTTAGTATGGTTTTTTTATTATTAAATACTATTTTACCCTTGGCGTTTAGTAACCAAAAAGAAATTATAGACTTAGCCTCAAAACTATTATTAATTGCAGCCTTGTTTCAATTATTTGATGGTACACAGGTAACATTAATTGGTATTTTAAGAGGCTTAGAAGATGTAAAAATGCCAACTATTATTACCTTAATTGGCTATTGGTTAATTGCACTACCCTTAGCCTATTTTTTAGCCTTTGTTTTAAAACTAGAAACCATTGGCATTTGGATTGCTTTACTCACAAGTTTAATTTTTGTAGCGGTAGCTTTATTTTTACGTTTTAAATTTTTATTGAAAAAAAATGGCGTGTAAGTATCATAACACTCTACCATTTATACCTTAACTAAACCCGTTTAACAAAAACAAATAACCGTACTTAATGATATTGTTAATACCAAGTAATTGCGTTTTATATTCGTAAAAAACTAAAATTTAAATTATGAAGAAACTATTATTTATTTTAATTACACTATTAAGTACTTTTGGTTTTGCACAAACCTACCAAACAGGTACTATTACTTTAACCTTTAATGATGCTAGTAGAACAGGCGGCTTTGGAAGCGGTGGCGGAGCAGGTAGGCAAATACAAATCGAAGTGTATTACCCAGCTACAGTTGCAGGTTCTAATGTTGCTGTGGCTAGTGGCTCTTTTCCGGTTGTAGTAATTGGACATGGTTTTGTTATGACCTGGGATAGTTATGATAATATTTATTCTTCGCTTACAAAGCAAGGTTATATTGTTGCATTACCTCGTACCGAAGGTGGTTTTAGCCCTTCGCATAACGATTTTGGTTTAGATGAAGCCCTCGTTGCAAATAAATTATTACAATTAAATACTACAAATACTTTAGCCCCCATTTTTATAGGCAAAGTAGCCCAAAAATCTGCAATTGGAGGTCATTCAATGGGTGGAGGAGCATCATTTTTAGGCGCTTCAAATAATTCATCTATAACCTGTTTATTTAATTTTGCCGCGGCGCAAACAAATCCACGCTCGTCGCAAGCAGCAAAAACAATTACAGTACCCACACTTATTATTGGTGGCGAAAAAGATTGTGTAGCACCTAATGCCGCTAATCAAAATACAATGTGGGATAGCACGGTATCTAACAAAAAATTTGAAGTTGTTATTAAAAACATAACCCATTGCGATTTTGGAAACGGAACAAATGGAAATTGTACTTTTGGTCAAAACTCTAGCGGTTGTGCCAGTACGGTAACTAATACCTTAGCATTAAAATTATATATGAATTTTTTAAATCCGTTTTTGGCTGCCAATTTAAAAAATGATTGTATTGAAGCCACCCGTTTTATGGATAGTATTAATTTATCGCAAGTAATTTTTAGTAAAAAAATATTAGGGAGCATGGCCTGTATTGCAACTGGATTAAATAAATATAGTACTAACGAAAGTGTTTCTATATATCCAAATCCAACAACAGGAATGTTAAATGTTGAATTAGACCCTTCGACAAACTCAGGACAGGGAATGATAAATGGGCAATCATCAATTAACAATTATCAATTATCAATTTTTAATGCTTTAGGACAATTGATTCATACAACCTCTACCCAACAATCAAAAACCTTTTTAAATATTAAAGAATTAAATAATGGCATTTACTTTTTACACATTTACAAAAACAATAGTTTAATTGAAATAAAAAAAATAATTAAAGAATAAATTATCTCCAAAAAATTAATTAATTTAAAAGTCTGTTTAGCGATATAAATAGACTTTTTTATTTACAACAATTAAACTACTAATAATGAAACTTTACTCTATAAACGCTGGGCATTTTAAATTAGATGGTGGCGCTATGTTTGGCGTAGTACCTAAAAGTATTTGGCATAAACTTAATCCTGCCGATGATAATAATATGTGCAGCTGGGCATTACGCTGTTTATTAATTGAAGAAGATAACCGTTTAATATTAATAGATACCGGAATGGGTACTAAACAAAACGATAAATTTTTTGGTTACTATTTTTTACACGGAAATGATACACTCGAAAAATCGCTAAACAAATATGGCTTTACCCATAACGATATTACTGATGTTGTTTTAACTCATTTACATTTTGACCATTGCGGTGGCGCCATTAACTACAATGATGATAAAACACTATTAACGCCAGCCTTTAAAAATGCCACTTATTACAGCAACCAAAAGCATTGGAATTGGGCTTTAACTCCTAACGTTAGAGAGAAAGCTAGTTTTTTAAAAGAAAACATTTTACCCATACAGGAAAGTGGTCAGTTAAAATTTATTGATGAATCTACGGAATTAATTAAAGGTGTAAATTTTATAGAAGTAAATGGACATACCGAAGCAATGATGTTGCCATTAATAAATTATAAAAATATAACCATTGCTTATATGGCCGATTTAATACCAAGTGCCGCACATATACCACTACCTTATGTAATGGCTTACGATATGCGCCCACTACAAACTTTAACCGAAAAGCAAATTATTTTAAATAAAGCTATTGATAATAATTGGACTTTGTTTTTTGAACACGACCCTACCATTGAATGTATTACTTTACAACGTACCGAAAAAGGAATTAGCAAAAAAGATACTTTGCTGTTATCGGAAGTTTAGTTTATTTATTATTAAACTCATTCATACATCGCTGCAATCCAATAAAACCAAAAGCTTTAATAGCATCTGCACAAATTTTAATGCGTTGGTTTAGTGTTTTAAGTTCTTCATCATTCCACTTACCTAATACGTAATTTACTTGCGCACCCTTGTTAAACTCGTTACTAATACCAAAACGTAAACGTGCATAATTATTTGTTGCTAAAGTTTCTTGTATACTTTTTAAACCATTATGTCCACCATCACTTCCTTTTGGCCCTATTCTAATTTTACCAAAAGGCAAGGCTAATTCATCTACTAAAACCAAGGTATTTTCAATATCAATTTTTTCGGTTTGTTGCCAATAATTTACAGCCTTACCGCTTAAATTCATATACGTAGTAGGCTTTATTAAAATTAAGGTTTTGCCTTTGTGCTTTAATTCAGCTACATCAGCCAAGCGACCAGAGGTAAATTTAATACCATGTTCGTTTGCTAAATAATCAACTATCTTAAAGCCAATATTATGGCGAGTTTCGGCATATTCATCGCCAATATTTCCTAATCCAACTATTAAAAATTTACTCATTTAATGTTGCTAAAATACTATATAAAAATAAAGTAATTTGTTTTTATATATTATGTCTTTAGTTTAACTTTGAGTTTTTGTAATGAACGAATTTAGAGAATCTTTACTTGTACTTATCTCCGTACCCATTTACGCACTTGTAATTGGCTTTGAGTTTTTTTATTCTTATTTCAAACAAAAAGGCTTGTATTCCTCTAAAGGCCTGTTAAGCAATGTTTACTTAACGGCTTTAAATATGGGTTTAGATATTTTAGTGCGAGGATTATGTTTAGTTATTTTAAATTATTTTTTTAAATTTAAAATTATCGATTTATCGTTTAACCCCATTATTTATTGGGGTATATTAGTGTTGTGCGAAGATTTTATGTACTATTGGCTGCATCGCATTGACCACTACTGCCGGTTTTTTTGGGCGGTGCATGTGACGCATCATAGTAGTGAAGAATTTAATTTAACAGTAGGTTTTCGATAGTCTGTGTTTCAGCCATTGTATCGTTTTATGTATTTTATTCCTTTG
>JAYTRS010000010.1:0-7758 GCA_043746065.1 Bacteroidota bacterium
ATGCCGAGTCGTAATTTTGCCATAAAAAAAACAAGCCTCCCCTCGTGTTCATCATATTAGTATTTACGCCTACTGCAAGCCCTTGTGTTTTTTTAAAATTGTAGCGTAAATTAATATTAAAGCGCTCGCGGTTTTCGGTTTCAAGCATTCTAAAACCATCGTCTCTAAATTTATGGCCACCAATTACAACATCTAAATTACCAACCTTTTGTGCATGCGAAATATTAATGCCGCTTTGGGTTTGTGAACTACCTTTCCACCATTTATAGGTGTGTCGCGGGGCATCGTAACTACCGTAATACGAAATAATTTTTGTTTGTGGTTTATCTTTAGCGTAAGCGGTACGTAAATTAATAACGCCGTTTAAAGCGCTACTACCAAATAAAGCAGAAGCAGCACCTTTTATAACCTCTACTTGTTCAATATTTTCTAAAGGTAAATAATTCCATTTAATATCGCCTGCATCGGCACTAATCATTGGCATTTCATCTACCAACATTAATACTCGGCTACCTGCACCATAACTAAAGCCACTTCCGCCCCGTATACTTGCTTGTCCATCGGCTACACTTACACCAGGCACTTGATTAATAATGGCATCTAAGCTTGTGGTATTTTTATTGTCAATAAGTGCGGGTTTTATTACCTCCATACTAACAGTCACTTCGCTTAGTTTTTGCTCAAATTTTCCTGCGCTAATTACTACTTCGTCTAATGCCGTATTATTACTTTCAGTTAATTTAATATTAAAAATAGTGTTTGTGTTTTCAATTATATCAAGCGTTGTTTCAAATGTTTTATAACCCAACATGGTGCATTTTAAAGCATATTTTCCTGCTGCAGTAGTTAATTGGTAAAAACCTTGTAAGTTGGTAGTAGCCCCTGTTGTTTGGTTAATGCTAATAATGGCTCCTATAAGGGTATCCACTCCCTTACTATCACTTACAAAGCCGCTAAGGGTGCCCTCGCTTGTTTGCGATTTTGCCATGTTGCTACAAAACAAAGCAACACCTAATAGTGTTTTGATTGTAAATTTGTACATATTAAATACCATTTAAGGTTACAATATAGTAATCTTAATAAATAAAGTAAAATTTTAACAATGATTTTAGACGAGTCCCTTTACCAAATAGCACTAACTTTAATAGATGGTGTAGGAGATGTAAACGCCAAAAGCTTGTTAGCCTATTGCGGTAGCGCTAGCCAAGTATTTAAACATAAAAAAAACGATTTATTAAAAATACCTGGCATTGGCGAGTACACTGCCAAAAGCATATTTGCAAGTAAAGATGTATTAAAACGTGCCGAAGACGAGTTAAAATTTATTGAAAAATATAAAATAACGCCTTTGTTTTTTACGGATGCAAATTACCCCAACCGCTTAAAATATTGTAGCGATAGCCCAATATTATTATATTATAAAGGCAATGCTAATTTAAATACACAAAAAATTGTAAGCGTGGTGGGTAGCCGTAAACCCAGCGATTATGGCAAACAACTAACCGAAGATTTTATTAAAGAGTTAAGCAGCCTTAATGTTTTAATTTTAAGTGGTTTAGCTTACGGTATTGATGTGTGTGCGCATAAAAGTGCTTTAAATAATAACCTACAAACGGTGGGCGTTTTAGCCCATGGCTTAGATAGAATTTACCCACAACAACACAGTAATATTGCCAAAAAAATGATAGAGCAAGGAGGCTTATTAACTGATTTTATGAGTGGCACTAACCCCGATGCTGTTAATTTTCCGAAACGAAACCGAATAGTAGCAGGTCTTTGCGATGCTTTGGTAGTAGTAGAAAGTAAACGTAAAGGTGGTAGCTTAATAACAGCCACCATTGCCAGTAGTTATAATAAAGATGTGTTTGCTTTCCCAGGCAGGGCAACCGACGAACTATCAGAAGGATGCAACGGACTTATAAAACAAAACCGCGCTACTTTAATTGAAGGCGCAGCCGATTTAGTATATGCCATGCAATGGGAAGAACAATTACCCACAAAAACTAAAAGCGCACAAATACCTTTATTACTTAACCTTACAGCCGATGAACAGCTTATTGCCAATGCTTTTAAAACTAAAAACCCTTTGCAAATTGATGAGTTGTGCGGCCTAACCACTATGCCTGTAAGCAAAGTAGCCGGACTTTTATTGCAATTAGAATTTAGTAATTTAATAAAAAGCAAACCTGGCAAAATGTATGAAATGCTTTAGTTAAGTTTTTATATTTGCATATTAATACATAAAAAAAATGACACGAGCACAAGAATTATTAAGTGAATTAAAATTAGAAGCTGCCGTTACACGCAATTATTTACAAAAGGTACCTTTTAATAATTTGGATTATAAGCCAAACGAAAAATCAGAAACCTTAGGTAGATTAGCTGTGCACGTTGCCGAAATTATTGCTTGGTGGAAAGACGTTTTAACCACTAATGCCTTAGATTTTATAAATTTTGAAACAAAAGAATTTGAAACAAATGCTCAACTGTTGGCCTATTTTGATGAATTGCTATTAGAAGCAACAAATGTATTAATGGAAGCCAAAGAAGAAGATTTTGAAAAAGAGTGGTAAATGAAACATGGCGACACTATTTATTTTACCTTATCAAAAAAACAATCGCTTAGGCTTTTTTGTATGAATCATTTGGTGCATCACCGAGCGCAATTAGGGGTATATTTACGATTATTAAACATCGCCATTCCTGCCACCTATGGCCCATCGGCCGATGATGAGGATATTATTTTAATAAATAAATTTTAATATTACTAAAATAATTAAATTAAGTTGTGTGTAATAGCAAACTTTATAAGTACTGCTGTATTACTTAAATTGTATTTTGTAAGCATGTTTTTTCGATGAGAGTTAATAGTGGTTACATCTAAAAATAATTTATCGGCTATTTGCGGGTTAGTAAACCCTTCGGCTATTAATTCTAAAACTTGTTTTTCTCTTTTTGTAAGCAATGGTAAACTATCGTTATCACTTTTCTTTTTTAAAACTTCTTCCACAGATTGGCTTACGTATGTTTTGCCTTTTACTACCGTTTGTATTGCTGTTATAATTTCGTTTTTTAATGCGTCTTTTAATAAATAACCCGATGCACCATTTTCTATCATTTTACGAATAACGCTGGCTTGGTCGCTAGTACTTAAACCAATAATTTTAATGGCTGGGTATTTGTTTTTAATTTCTACACATAAATCTAAGCCACTTTTTTGTGGTAAATTAATATCCATTAATAATACATCGGGCTGTTTTTTTAGCAAAAACAAATTCAACTCTTCGGGTGTTTTGGCACTGCCTAACCACTCCATGTCAGTTTCATCTTTTAGTAAAGCAAAAATACCTTCTAAAATAAGTTGATGGTCGTCTATAATAAATACTTTAATCATGGCTTATATTTGGTAGTTCAATATTTATTGACGTTCCTTTTCCTAATTCGGTTTGCACATCTATCTTTCCATTAATATAGGCTACGCGGCTGTATAAATTAGAATAGCCAATACCTGTATTATTTTTAAGAATAGAAATATCAAAGCCTTTTCCATCGTCTTCCACCGTAATACTTAAGGTGTTATTTGTTTTTATAAACTGTACCAAAGCTGTTTTTGCATGAGCGTGTTTAATAATATTATTTACTAACTCCTGAATAATACGATAAATAGTAGATACTTTATTAATGGAAACATCTTCGTCTTTTAAATCAAAGGATTGGTAGGTAAGTTGTAACGCACTGTTTTTATTTATGCCTTCGCAAAAATCTTGTAAAGCCGTATTTAAGCCGAATTTCACTAATGCTTCGGGCATCATGTTGTGCGATACACGTCGTAATTCTTTTATCGATTTATCTAAAATAGTTAGTCCGTTTTCAAATGCCAAAGTACTTTCTTCGGTTATACTTAAATTATTTTTTAAGTTGCTAAACGAATATTTTGCGCTCGATAAAATACCGCCTAAGCCATCGTGTAAATCTTTTGCTAAACGCGTACGCTCTTCTTCTTGTCCTTTAATAATAGATTGAGAAATGATTAGTTTTTTTTCTGTTTCTAATTCCTGTATGCGTTGTTGTTTGTATAAGGTATCGGCTACTAATAACTTACGTTTTTGGCTATAGTTTTTATACACTAAATAAATAATAAATAAAACAATTGTAATGCCTACTATTAAACTAATTATAAGAAGCTGTTGTTGATTTTTGGTATGTTCTAATTCTAAAATTTGTTTTTCTTTTTTTGCCGTTTGATACTTTATTTCTAGCTGTTCTATTTCTTTAGTAAGGTTTTGATCGTTTATACTGTCTTTTAAGTCTTTTGATATGCTTAAGTTTTGATACGCTAACTTATAGTTATTTATTTGCGCATACCCTTGTGCCACAAGCTCATAAACCTTATGTAATTCTGAAACAATATTGTTTTTTTTACCAAAAGCAATGGCTTCTTCGCCCAGCTGAATAGCCATTGTATAATTTTTATTTAAATAATAGCAACGCGTTAAAATTTTAAGCGCTTCCATTTGGCTGTATTTAGAATCAATGGCAATAGCACGCTCAAGCCCTAGTTTAGCATAGGTAATACTTTTATCAAATAGATTTTGTTTCACAAAAATTTCGGCAAGGGTAAGGTTTGCGTTAATTTCGAGGTAGGTACTTTTTATTTGTTTAGAAATAGTGAGGGCTTTTAGTATTGTATTTTCGGCCTCCATTAATTTATTTAATACTTTTTGTTGTGTTCCAATGTTTAATAAAGCGGTGGCTATTTCCATACTATCATTAATTTCTGTAGCCTTTTCTAAGGCTTTTTTATGATAGGTTAATCCCTTTTCTTCCTGCCCAATGTTTGAAAAAATGCCGCCAATATTATCGTACGCAACCGCCGTTTTTTTAGTTAATTTTAATTCTTCAAATATTTTTATGGCTTGTAGGTAATAAGCAATGGCTTCGTCGTACTTTGCCATGTTGTTGTAGCTTGAGCCGGTATTAAATAAGCAAGTAGCAATCTGTTCGGGCGAGCCTTTTTGTTTTGCAAATTCAATACTTTGTAAATTTAATTTTAAACTTAAATTGTACTTACCCTGTTGGTTTAAAATAAAGGTATAATTACCATAATATTTTATTTCGCCATTTACATAATTAATTTTTTGCGATAGCTCGTGCATTCTTAAATAACATTGGGCGGCACTATCCATGTTATAGGTTTCCCACCACCAACCGTAATTTAACAATGCCAATACTTTATTAGTATCGGGCTTTAAAGTGGCAATTTTTTTTGCAATACTATCGCGCTGTTTTTTCCATTCGGGTTGGCTTATACCTACCACTAACAGCAAACAAAATAATACTAAAAGTAAGCGCTTCATTTAATTAATACCTTGTATGTAAATATAGCAGTTTAAAAATTCCCCCTTTTGGGGGATAAAAACTAAAGTTACTTAAAATACTTTTGTTTACTGAATTTAAAACAACCGTTTATGAAAAAAATTACGACAACATTTGCGCTATTACTAGCCTTTTTAGTTAATAATGCACAAACCGCGCCTGCTTGGGCTAAATATGTAAATTATTATAATGTGCAAAATTACGATGTTATAAATGTTTCAACAGGGGTAGATACTCTGGGAAATGTTTACACCGCCGCTTCTATTTACGATAGTACTGCCTTAAACAATAAAGAAAAAATAATGTTAGTTAAGTACGATGCGCTTGGAGTGCAACAATGGATAAAATATTATGTAAACACATCAAACACAGGCAATATTTGCTATGCTGCTAAATTATTAGTAGATAAGGCTGGTAACTGTTATGTGTGCGGTTATGGTAGCCATAATGCTACCTCATCGTTAGATTTTATGGTAGCAAAATACGATAACACTGGGTTTCAACAATGGGTAAGTTATTACGATGGCGGACAAAATATTGGCGATTATTTAACCTGTGCAAAATTTGATGCTGCTGGTAATGTGGTAGTGGCAGGTAATACCAACTTTCAAGGCGCTACGCAATACGATATTGCCGTTGTAAAATTTGGTATTTCGGGTACGCAGTTTTGGTCTTACAACTACAACAATGCGGCTTCTAACTTTGATGATAATGTTTATGATTTAGCTACTGATATAAATAACAATGTATATATAACTGGTAATACTTACGTTACTAATGCGCGTAATATGCTAACTATAAAATTAAACAGTAATGGTGTAAACCAATGGACAAACATTGTAGCACATACAAGTTCAGGAAACGATGAATATGGTTATGGTATTACTGCCGATGCACTTGGCAATTGTTATGCAACAGGAGCCTTAAGCGATTGGACCACTATAAAATACAATGCTGGTGGTGCATTAGTATGGACAAATCATCGCCCAGCAAGTGCACTAAATAGCTTTTCGCCAAAACATATACTGTTAGATAAATTTAATAATGCCGTTATTGCTGGCGACGCATTTTTTGGTACAGGTTCGGGGGGCACTAATTTAGAGGTAAATAAAATTAATGGCACTAATGGTGCTACAATTTGGTCAACCAATTATAATTTTGGTGGTATAGATTCTTACGCCTCTATGCAAAAAGATACTGCCGATAATGTTTTTGTTGCTGGTTTTTTTGATGGCCCACTAAGTAAAGATATTAGTGCTTTAGTTTTATCACCCAATGGCGTTGTAGTATGGCAAACTAGTTTTACCAATACAACTTTAGCCACAGGTGTTGATAGGGCTTGCCAGTTAGTGTTAGATAAAAACAAAAATATAATTATAGCTGGAAGTGCAGAAAGAAGAGGCTCTGGTAGTAGCAATGCGGTAGATGTTGTTACCTTAAAATACAATACACTTGCGGTAGGCATTAAAGTAAATACTTTAGATGAAGGGCAACTAAGTGTTTTTCCAAACCCAACTAAAGGCACTTTAAACCTAACTACACCAAACGCTAATTTAATAGGCGCTACTATATTAATTACTGATTTGGTGGGTAAAACTGTTTTAGAACAAAAATTAACCGAACTTAATCAAGCCATAACACTAAACGGTTTAGCAAAAGGCATTTATATATTAAAGCTAAGTAATACCCATTCAACCATAAGCAAAAAGTTAATTATTGAATAGTGTAGTTTTTTATTATGACTTATAACACTAACTCAACTATTAACAAATATCCCAACTCGTGCTCGGTTTCAGCTTACACAAAAACGAAGAAAAGTGAGGAGCCAGATGTTCATTTTTTTATAAACTACCTCTAGCATCCTCTAAGTATCCTTTAGCCTTGGCTAGGGTATCTTTAGCGTCTGCTAGACATCCTTTAGCGGACGCTAGACGACATTTAATGAAAATTTGGGTATAAATTTAACGCCTCTTAACAAAAATAAGGCAAATTATAAAACAAGCTTGTAAACCACAACCTCTAAATACCTATTTGTTTTAAGTTCGGTAATTAATTTAAAGTTTTTTGTGTTAAATGGCTGCTTGTATTGGGGGTTCATATATACAAACCAAGTTTCGCTAAGGGTGTTACTGCAAATTGTATGTAACACGTTTTGCAAAATAGCCTCACTAAAGGGGTTAAATAAAAAATAAACAGTGGGCTCGTTTTTATACTTATAATTTAAGGCATTAGCATGTGCAAAATGTATGGCGGCTGGCTGGTTTTGTTTTGTGTATTTTTTTAAATTATCATTAGCTGCTGTAATTAGTTCGTTATCTAAATCTATACCTACCAAATTTTTATAACCACAGCTTTCGGCTACAAAAACGGCTCTGCCTTTAC
>JAYTRS010000011.1:0-7735 GCA_043746065.1 Bacteroidota bacterium
AACAAATATTAGCCACCGAAAAAGATAAAGATTTTTTAGATATGGCCAAGGCCGAACTGGAAGATAATAGGTTAAAAGAAACTACTTTAACCGAACAAATTAGGCTAATGCTAATACCTAAAGACCCTGAAGATGCTAAAAACTGCGTAATGGAATTACGAGCCGGCACCGGTGGCGATGAAGCCAGTATTTTTGCTGGAAACCTTTTTGAAATGTACAGCCGCTATTGCGAAACTAAAAACTTTAAAATAGAAATTGTAGATACAAGCCCAGGCACAATGGGAGGATTTAAAGAAATAGTATTTAATGTAACTGCCCCTGGTGCTTACGGTATTTTAAAGTTTGAAAGTGGTGTGCACCGTGTACAACGTGTACCCGCAACCGAAGCCCAAGGCCGTGTGCACACAAGTGCTGCCAGTGTAGTAGTATTGCCAGAAGCCGAGGAGTTAGATGTAGATATTAAAGACAGCGATATTGAAATGGCAACTGCCCGAAGTGGTGGTGCCGGTGGGCAAAACGTAAATAAGGTAGAGAGTAAAGTTATTTTAACCCATAAACCTACAGGCTTGGTTGTAACTTGCCAAACCGAGCGTAACCAATTAGGTAACCGCGAAAAAGCCATGAATATGTTGCGCAGTAAAATTTATGATATTGAGTACCAAAAACGTTTAGAAGAAACCACTAAAAAACGTAAAACAATGGTTACTACTGGCGATAGAAGTGCAAAAATAAGAACCTATAATTACCCCCAAAATCGTATTACCGATCACCGTATAAACGAAACCCTTTACGATTTAGAAAACTTTGTAAACGGAGATATACAAGAAATGATTGATAAACTACAATTTGCCGAAAATGCCGAACGCTTAAAAGAAGGTGGCTTGTAACACCTTATTAATTTATGAAGGATATTTATAACAATAGCACCTACTTAAATAATAACCCAACGTGGCACCAAGAAGATGCCCCCTTTAAAGCAAATAAAATTGTACAATTATTAAACAAAAATGCAATAGCCTTTAAAACTGTAGCCGAAATAGGTTGTGGCAGCGGGCAAATTTTAGTTGAGTTAGAACCTCATTTAAAAACGGTAACTCACTTTTATGGGTTCGATATTTCTGCAGAAGCCATACAAATAGCTAAAACAAAGCAAACCAATAAAATTACATTTGAGCTTAACGACATTACCACTAGCAATAACACTAATTTTTACGATTTACTATTGGTAATTGATGTAATTGAACATTTAGATAATTACTTTACGTTTTTAAACAGCATTGCTACAAAAAGTAAGTACACACTTTTTCATATACCATTAGATATGTATTTGTGGACTCTTTTTAGAGAAAAAATGCTAATCGAATCTAAAGACAGAGTAGGGCACATACATAACTTTACCGAAGACTTTATTTTAAACATTTTAGCCGATTATGGTTTTACTGTAATTGATAAAATGTACACCCCGCCCATTAGCCCTGCTACTAATTCTAAACAAAAAATTGTAAATGTAGCGCGTAAAATTTTATTTAAACTCAATAAAAAGTTTTGTACCAAAACCATTGGTGGCTATTCTATTTTAGTGCTTACAAAAAACAATAATAAAAAATAATTTGTATGATGACAAATAATAAAATTTGTAACTTATTTAATATTGAAAAACCTATCATTCAGGCAGGTATGATTTGGAGCAGTGGCTGGGAACTGGCAAGTGCAGTTAGTAATGCTGGCGGGCTTGGTTTAATAGGTTCGGGTAGTATGTACCCCGATGTATTACGTACGCAAATTAAAAAATGTAAAGCAGCAACTAATAAGCCTTTTGGCGTTAATGTACCTTTACTATACCCAAATATTGAAGAGCATATAAAAATAATTATTGAGGAGGGCGTTAAAATTGTGTTTACTAGTGCAGGCAATCCAAAAACGTGGACAACTATATTAAAACAACAAGGTATTACGGTAGTGCATGTTGTAAGCAATGTAAAGTTTGCTATTAAATGTCAAGAAGCAGGCGTAGATGCCATTGTAGCCGAAGGTTTTGAAGCTGGAGGGCATAATGGTAGAGAAGAAACTACTACCTTGGTTTTAATTCCACAAGTAAAAAAAGCAGTTAATTTACCGTTAATTGCTGCTGGAGGCATTGCTACGGGCTCACAAATGGCAGCAGCATTTTGTTTGGGTGCAGATGCGGTGCAAGTTGGAAGCCGTTTTGTAGCAAGCCCCGAAAGTAGTGCACATCAAAATTTTAAAAATGCAGTGCTTGATGCAAAAGAAGGGGATACACAATTAACCTTAAAACAATTAACGCCAGTACGTTTAATAAAAAATAAATTTTTTAATTTAATTAATGATGCCGAAAAACGTGGCGCATCTGCTGAAGAGTTAGCCGAGTTATTAGGTAGAGCCCGTGCTAAAAAAGGAATGTTTGAAGGCGATTTAAACGAAGGCGAATTAGAAATTGGTCAAGTAAGCGCTATGATTAATAGTGAAAAACCAGCAGCACAAATAGTAGAAGAAATTTATGAAGAATTTAAAGCTACTATTAATGGTTTAAAAATTATGGATATTTAGTATTATAAATTATTAATTATTTCTTCGCAAATAAATTCGGCGGCATTACCACTGCCATATAGTTTTGGAAATTTTAAATCCTTTGCCATTGTTAATGTATCATAAGCGGTTTTAATTTTGATTTCATCTGCATCCGTAATTATTGCCGTACCGCATTCTACCAACTCTACCCATTCGGTTTCGGGGCGAAGAATGATACAAGGTTTTTCAAAATAAAAAGCTTCTTTTTGAACCCCTCCACTATCTGTCATTACTAATTTGCAATTTTTTTCGAGCGCAATCATTTCTAAAAAACTAGCAGGTTCTATTATTCTTAATTTTTTGTTTGATGAAACTTGATTGTATATTTCGGTAGATAAATTAGTTTGTAATAATTTTGCAGTACGCGGATGAAGCGGTAATACCACTTCTATATTATGTTTTATCGAAATATCGTTTAAGGATTTGAATAAGGCATTTAGGCGTAAAGGCTCATCCGTATTATTATTACGATGAATGGTAGCGAGAATAAAATTATTTTCTGTAAGGTTTAATTTGGTTATAATATCAGTTTTAGTATCTGAAATTGCACTAAAATATAAACTGTTATCGTACATCACATCGCCACAGTGGTATATTTTAGGGTTGTTGGCAGAGTAGGGGGCCGTGTTATTTTGTTTAAAGCCTTCGTTTATTAAGTTGGTAAACCCAGTTTTTGTTGGCGAAAATAAAAGGGTACTAATATGGTCGGCCATAATACGATTAACTTCTTCGGGCATAGCTTTGTTAAACGACCTTAAGCCTGCTTCAATATGCACTACCGGAATATGAATTTTACTAGCGGCAATAGCACCGGCAAGGGTAGAATTTGTATCGCCATATAATACAATAGCATTTGGCTTTTCGGTCATTAAAATTTCTTCAATGCCTGTAATCATTGTGGCGGTTTGTTTGCCATGGCTTCCACTACCAACATTTAAATTATAATTGGGTTGGGGAATTTGAAGTTCTTCAAAAAAAACTTGGCTCATATTGGCATCGTAATGTTGGCCAGTGTGCACAATCACTTCAGTAATTTTGCTATTAAACTTTGTTTTAATAGCGCGGCTTAAAGCAGCGGCTTTAATAATTTGCGGACGAGCGCCAATAATAGTAACAATTTTTATCATTTTACTTTTTTAATTTTTTAGTTATGTATTTGTCTGATGGTAACATAGATTGTTGAATGCGTTTGGCATAGTTTATGGATGATATTATTTCTTTTTGTTTTTCTTCAATCACATGTTTTTGTTTAGATATTTCGTTTTTTTGTACTTGCGAAATCTTGAAACGTTTGTAAATAATGACTAAAAATAAGGTAATTATTATCACAATTATTATTAAAAAATATTTTACCGTTTCGCCACGTTTTAATTGCGTTTGTTGGTTTGTTATTTTATAGGCTTGCGCTAAGCTATCGTTAAGGTGTATTTGCGTTAATTGAAATTCTAATTCTTTTTTAGTAATCTGTTCTTCATTATTTTTTTTATAAATTTCGCTATTTATAGAGTTTATTAATTTATTATAATTATTGGCTAAGGCTAAGTTTTTATTAGCCTCGTAACTTTGCGCTAATCCTTTGTAAATAGCTATTAAATCTGTACTATGTAAAGCGGTGTCGCTATAGTTTAAAGCAATATTAAAATTAGTAATGGACTTTTCGTGTTTTTTTAAGCCATAATATACGTTTCCCATTTCTTTATATCCATCAGCTTTATCACTATTATCACCATATTTTAATTTAAGTGCTAAGGCTTTTTCTAAATAAATTAAGGCTTCATTGTAATTACCTTGGTTAGATTCAATTGATCCGAAATTATTATAAATATAAGCTTGACCAATAAAATCGTTATCTTTTATATCCAATTCAAGGGCTTTTGTAAAATATACTTTTGCTTCCGTATAATTTTCATCCGTACCATAAAAACTCCCTAAATTATTGTAAATGTTAGAGAGCGTCGCCATATCATTAACACTTGTAGTATTATATATTGTTAAGGCTAGTCTATTATATTTAATAGCCTTTGTATTATTTCCCAAATAATAATAGGAAATGCCAATATTAGTAATGTTGGTTATTACACCAATTTTATAATTTATTTTTTTATATATGCTAGTAGCTTTTTCAAAATAATCTATGGCTTTACTATAATTATTAAGGTAATTATATAAATTACCAAAAGAATTGTAGGAATAGGCTTCTAACTTTAAACTATTGCATTTTTTAGAGTGAATTAAGGCAGAGTCTAAATAATTTATAGCTAAGCCTATTTTTTTTTCATTTAAATAAGCATCTGAAAGTTGCCCATAGCGTATTATCTTTAAACTATCGTTACTTGTTGGAGGTAATTTTAATAAACTATCAACTTTAAATTTTTTTTGAGAAAATAAAAATGACGTACTAATAATTAGGACTAAAAATAATAATTTACGATTAATAGATTTTAATAAAACCACTTTTAAAGATAACTTTATTTTTTTAATAATGAATCAAAAGGCACACGGTTAGTGATAGATCGACCAAGAGTTATTTCATCTGTATATTCTAACTCATCGCCCACGGCAATGCCTCGGGCAATAGCACTTAATTTAATGGAGTAGGGCGCAATTTTTCTAAAAATATAAAACGAGGTTGTTTCACCTTCCATAGTAGCGTTTAAGGCTAAAATTATTTCGGTAACGGTATCATTATTTAATTTCTCTAATAAGGTTTCAATTGCTAAATTGCTGGGGCCAATGCCTTCTAATGGCGAAATTAATCCTCCTAAAACGTGATAATGACCTTTGTAAAGTCCAGTATTTTCGATGGCCAACACGTCTCTATAATCTTGCACTACACAAATAATACTTTTGTCTCTACTTGGGTTTGAGCAAATATCACACACATTATTTTCGCTAATGTTATGGCATTTTACACAAAATTTTAAATCGTTTTTTAGCTGTAAAATAAGTTTACTTAAGTTTTGCGCACTATGTACATCTTGCTTTATAACGTGCAGTACAAAACGTAAGGCTGTTTTTTTTCCTACGCCTGGTAAACTGCCAAAGGCATCAACGGCTTGTTCAATTATTTTTGAGCTAAATTGCAATTCACACAAAAGTAGTAAAAAGCTAAAAAATACAAGCGCTTACTTATTCACTTATTAATTGTTTAGAACTATTTTGGTGTTAATTACAAGTAAGCAAACAACATTTACATTTGTAAGTATGATTTCGCCCGCATTAATACTTGGCTTTATTGCAGTTTATTTTTTATTGCTTTTACTAATTGGTTGGGTAACTTCTCGTAAAAGCTCAGCAAATAGCTATTTTATTGGCAATAAACAAAGTGCTTGGTATTTAGTAGCCTTTGGTATGATTGGCGATTCGCTTAGTGGGGTTACTTATATCTCTGTTCCGGGCACTGTAGGCACAAATCATTTTTCGTATTTACAATTAGTGTTGGGTTATTTTGTAGGTTATTTTATTATTTCTCATGTTTTATTGCCTATTTATTATAAACTTAATTTAATTTCGGTGTACGAATATTTAGAAAAACGTTTTGGTAAAATAACTCAAAAAACAGGAAGCGTATTTTTCATTATCTCTCGTTTATTAGGCGCTGCTGGTCGTTTGTATTTAGCCGCAAGTGTTATACAATATTTTGTATTTGATCAATTTACTACCATAAAAATTCCGTTTGCATTAAGTGTTTCTATTATTTTAGCATTAATGTTATTATACACTTATAGAGGAGGGATTAAAACTTTGGTGTATACCGACTCTATACAATCACTTTTTTTAGTATTGGGCGTAGTACTTTCTATTGCTGCTATTATTAGTAAAATGGATATTGGTTTTGGTAAAGCTATATCAACAATTTATAATTCAAATTATTCTGAAACATTTTTTTGGGATTTCAAAAAATCAAATTTCTTTTTTAAAGAATTTATTGGCGGTATTTTTATTGCAACTGCAATGACGGGTTTAGACCAAAATATGATGCAAAAAAACCTTAGTTGTAAATCGCTCAAAGATGCGCAAAAAAATATTTTTTGGTTTAGTATAACCATGGTAATTGTAAATGTTTTCTTTTTATCATTAGGTGTTTTATTATTTGAGTATTATAATTTTGCTCATTTAAGTTTACCTGTTGATGCTCTTACAGGCAAAACATTAACCGATAAAGTTTTTCCTAATTTGGCCTTAAATAATTTAGGCGCCTACGCAGGTTTAGTTTTTATAATAGGATTAACCGCTGCCACTTTTAGTAGTGCAGATAGTGTGTTAACAACACTTACAACTAGCACGTATATTGATATTTTAGAATATGATAAAAATAAAAAGCTATCTGAAGAAAAAAAGAAAATGTACCGAACATTTATACATATTGGTTTTGCAATAATTTTATGGTTTATAATTTTAGTATTTAATTGGCTTAATAAAACAGCAATTGTAAATACTATTTTAATGTTGGCAGGCTACACGTATGGACCTTTATTAGCGTTATTTGCTGCAGGATTATTTACGAAACTAAACTTTAAAGATAAGCTGGTACCAATTGCCTGTGTGGTTGGCCCATTAATTTGTTATTTTGTAAAAACAATAAATTTAAATTACCCGCAAGGTTATCAAATTGGTAACGAGCTAATTGTTATAAACGCTTTAATAACCTTTTGCGTGTTGTTTTTAATAAAAACCTCGCCAAATAAAGTAATTTAATTTTTTATACTTTAAGAAAAAATCAATAAACTTAAATTAATTTTTTTAATCTAAATACTTTTTATTTTTCCAATACCACCAATTTAATTTTTCTGGGTCATGTTGTTTTTCAGTAGCATAATAAACGGCACACCTAAATGTATAAAGCATACATATATCATGTGTTAGTCCTGTAACTGTATTTAATTTATTGTATAAAACAGTAGGATTTTTACCTTTTAGGTCTTCTATTTTTCTTAAGCCAATATTCCATAAATCGAGTGAACACGCTTTGCCAATGCCTGGCATTATTTGAAATTGTTTTAAAACCTTTTGTTTATAAACTAAATCTTTGTCTACCATCAATCTCCTCCTACCTATTCAGAGTAACATGTCCAGTTTTTTCAATGACTTTACCAAAGCTGTTGGTTAAAATAATTTTGTATACATATACGTCGCTTTTGCAGGG
>JAYTRS010000012.1:0-2448 GCA_043746065.1 Bacteroidota bacterium
TTTTAAGGTACACGAATTACTTGCAGGATTAGGATAAACACTTATTTTTTGTTTTTGTAATTCATTTTCTTTTAAGCCTACAAAAGTAGCGCAAGCAAAAGCATTTACATCACAATAAGTAGTATCTGTTTTAAAGAGAATATATGGGATTGGTTTAGGTACATTACCGTTATTTAAATAATTGGTAAAAACAATATTACCATCTGTAGTTAAAATCATTCCGCTTAATCCATCTTGATTAGATAAATTACCTCCTGTAGTGAAATTATCAAAATATTTTTTCCAAATTAAGTTCCCATTCTTGTCAATTTTCATTATACGAGAAATATCATTTACCCCTAAACCATACTGATACAAGGTAGAAAGTGTTCCGCCAGTGATAAATTCATTAGAAGGTGTTTCTATGACATTATTAATGAAATTATTTACAACTAAGGTATCGTATTCTTTTTTTAAAATAATATTGCCATTTATATCAAATTTAACTAAAAGCGATGCTCCTGTTGCGTCACCGTTAATTAAAACTTCAGGATGAGCTACAACGCCAACTGTAACATAATTACCATCTTTTAATTTAATAATATCACATAAAAAAGTACCAAAAGTACCAGTACTACCTTTTTGTGTAATTAAGTTGCCGAGGCTATCTAATATTTGTACATTAGAATATTGAGTTGAAGTGGACTGTTTGCCAATAATTAATATTTTTTTAGTAATGCTATCTTGTATAATTTTATAACCAGCTTGAGTTTCATCTAGATTAGTTTTATAAAAACGTTTGTCCCACAATTTATTACCCTCAGCATCTGTTTTTAATAAATAGGTAGCTACTATCGGATGATTATTATATCCGGGAGTATTGGTTTGTACTGCCCCAGTTATTAAAAAGCCATTATCCACACTCGGACAAACTGAAGTAATATAAAACTCATCGTTGTTTACGTAGTATTTTTTTTGCCAAATAGTATCACCAGTAAAATTAAATTTTAAAAATATACCCGGTTGTTTATTAACACTATCAAAAACAAATAATGCAGAATATAAAAAATTATCTTTTTTTATTATGTGCATAGGAGCAAATATCTCATGCGAATAAATAAAATTATTATTACCATAACTTTTTTTCCAAATTTGGTTATAACTCTGATCAATACCTGTTAATGTCAGATGCCATAGTAATTGCGTACCAACTGTATCATACGTTTGCCCAATTAAAACATAATTGTTTGGCGTTGTTTCAATTACATCATTACTATATGCAACATTTGCATTTTTTAATATATACTTTTTTTTAATACTGCTGCTTTGCGTATTATTGATATACGTTGAATGCTTTGCGGTATCTACTTTAATTGTGTTTGTAGCTTTTAAATTGTTTTTTTTAGTAATAGAATTTGCTTGCCAAATACTTCGACTATTAGATGGTAATGACTCTACCAAAGTAGTTTGTGCAAACCCAAACCCAACAATAAAAAATAAATATGTAAATAATTTAATTTTCAATACTTAAATATAATAAAAAAATCTCTCTTATACAAATTTATAAGAGAGATTTTAAATCTTACTAAACAACAAGGCTTTTATTACTTCATAATTACCAATTTAGTTTCTTTAATTAACTTGTTGTTTTGGCTTAAGCTAATTAAATACAACCCGTTTAGTAATTCGTTAGTATTTATTTCTTCTATTTTATTTAGAGTAATAGTTTTACTTATTATCAATTGGCCTAAAGTATTACGAATGTCTAACTGATAAACTTTATTATTACTATTATCTCCTTTTAATAATACATTAACATTATTTGATGTTGGGTTAGGGTACAATTGTAGTAACTGACCATCTAACATATTAAAGTTTGTAATATTTTCATCGTCAGTTTTACCACTCGATAATCTATTACCCGTTTGTTGGGTTGGCGATAAACGTAACACAGGATAAGTTGTACCAAAAACTTTCTGTAGTAAAGCTTGTGCTTGCTTTTGTGCAGGATTCGTCGGATCGTTAGCCACAACTTCTACCTGACCTTTTAAACCTCCATCTGTTTTTAATACAAATATTTTTTGTACGGTTTGGTTTAATAGTATTATTATTTTTTGAAATTCACAAAACTTATCCACATTAGTTAAACCCCCATGCATCGCATCAATTATTGAAGGTGTTAATGTATTATTAGGTGATGCTACTTGACCTGCAATTGTTTGGCAAATGGCATCTTTAAAGTTTGCTTCTTTAATTGTTGCTAAAACTATGTCTTCAGATGCAGGTAAAGTATCGTTTAAATAATAGGTAATTTTATCAATATATGCTAACTCCAAATTAAAGGTTGCATCTGCTAATTTGCCCTGTAAAATAGTACGCCCACTGATAGGTTGGGCATTTTGCTGTTGTGTAATGTTTTGTATAATTCCGTTTGGTAAATTACGGTTTACAAGCAATGCCAATACTTTT
>JAYTRS010000013.1:0-22312 GCA_043746065.1 Bacteroidota bacterium
GGAGAAGTAAGACCATTAATTTGCGCTATTTTTTTAAACTGCGAATTACACACCACAATTTTATTAGAGTTATTTACAATGCAATAAAAATTAGAATTAAAATAATTTAAACTTTGTGCTACATCGCCCAATGCTAAATTATTTTGTATTTTATAAAAATCTTCAATTACCTGATTATTGCCAGTATCAAATAATGAAATAGAAGAACTGCCACTGCCATAATTACCCTCATTAATAATATATACTTTTTTTGCAGTAGTTAATTGTACCTCTGGATGAACAGCATTTTGAGGCTTATCTTTAACACAGGATGTAGCAATAAAAAAAGAAGATAGAAGTATAAGTAAATAGCGCATTTTTAATATATAAGATTATAAAAATACAAATAATTAATATCTTTATTATTTAACTAAATTTGAAAATAAAATGCAGTACAAAACCACACAAATACATTTAAGAATAGATTGGAGCGAAATGGATTTATTTGGGCATGTTAACAACGTTGCCTACTTTAAATACATACAGGCGACACGCGTTAATTACTGTGAAAGCGTTGGTATTAATACGTTTGATGCAACTATAAAACAAAGTTTTGCCGTTGCTAATAGCACCTGCGATTTTAAGCAACCTTTGTATTACCCCGAAGCTATTAGCCTTAGCACAACTATTGAGTGGATAAAAAATAGTAGTTTTAAATTAATACATACAATTTATAACAGTAAAAATGATTTAGCGGCCACCGCAAGCGATGTAATTGTGTTGTTTGATTATGCTACACATTTAAAAATAAACATTAGCGAGAGTATAAAAGCTAAAATGCAACAAATTTAATTCGGTTTAGTAAGGTTTTTAGTGTGAATAATTGCATTAAAAAATTTAGTTTTAAATATAAAATTATAGCTTTGTGTAAAGCTTAATTATAATGAAACAACTAATTTATTTTACTTTAATTATAAACGGATTGTTATTTTTTTCTTCGTGTAAAAAAAATACAGTAAGCACAAAACAAAATACAATAGCTAACCCTTCAATAAATAATGAATTACTTAACGAAGAAAAAGAAAGTGCTGTGTCTAGCATTAATTATTCAAATTGCCCAACGCTTGTTAATTGTTCACTGACTTTAAAAGCAACTATTGAAACCTATAATGTTTATAAGCATAATACGAGCGGCTACATTTTATACAAAGCAAAAATGGCCATTGATGCAGATGGAAGTTCGCAAGCATATGGGCCAAATAATTCGGGATTAGATTGGACTGCTAATGCAGGCTACCCGGGTAATTGGTGGGGTATTGTAACAGATGCAAGTGGCAACCCTATTATTCAAGGGCCAAGCGATCCTTTTCCGGGCTTGTATGTTTCTACCACATCACTAATAAATTCTGCATATTCAAGCACCAATACATTACATTATGTAAACTCAAGTACAATCCCATTTTTTGTTTTGCCTTCGGCTGTTACTTCTTCTAATGGCATAACTATTGGCGATATAGGCTTTGTGTATAATACTACTAATGGTAAAGGCTGTTATGCAATTTTTGCAGATGGCGGCCCCGCTGGTAAATTGGGCGAAGGATCTATGTATTTAGCAACTCAATTAGGTATTAATTCAAGTCCTAAAACGGGCGGTACATCCTCAGGTATTATTGATTATATTGTTTTTCCAGGCTCGGGCTTTGGGCAAGGCACTATCCCCAGCATTACTCAAATTAAGGCTATTGGATCGGCTAAAATGAAAAAAGTAGGGGGCATTGAAATTGCTAATTGTTTGTAATTTTTTATGAAAACGTTTAATTATTTAACCACTTTCTTTACTGTATTTTATTTTTCGATAAATATAAATGCGCAAACTAAAAAACAAAGTCCCACTGTTTTTTTTAATTATAATATAACTGAAGAATTAATTCATTCTCAAAAAAACACTACATTTCAAACAGATACTATTAAACCCACATCGTTTGCAATGCCATGCTACACAACTAACCCAAGTACAGCTTTAGTACTTTATTATGCAGATGTTAAAGTACCACACGATTCAGGTTATGTTACAGGTACTAATATTTATGGCGATTTAGAAAAAGCCCAACATTTTGTAAATGCAACAACTACAACCATTACAGGCTGTGCCGTGTTATTAAAACATGCTTTTTCGAGTACAAGTTTTACCATTGGCACCAAAGTAAAGGTATATGGTTACAGTGCGGGAGCGCCTACTACCACTGTAATTGCAAGCAGTAGTTTAATGCCACAAAATACATTAAATAACAATGGTTTTACGGTTTTTACATTTAGTATTCCAATTGTAATTAGTACGGATTATGTTATGTCGGTTGTGTTGCCCAACCATGTGGGCGATACCACAGCAATTTTTAGTACAAAAACAAGCTGTAATTCGGGTGCCTCAAATTCATGGGAAAGAGCCGTAGATAATTCGTGGGGAAGTATTCATACTAACTGGAATTTTAGTGCTTCGCAAAATATAGATTTAGCAATTTTCCCCTTAATAAAGGTAAATGTAGTTACCGCCATTAATACAAATTATAACACCGAAACTATATTTTATGATGCTATTACTAAAATTGTAAAAACAAATAATATAACTAAACCAATACGTATAAGCGTTTGCGATATTACTGGAAAAATTATTTTAACTAAAATAATACAGGCCAACGAAACGTTGAGTTTAGCGGAATTAACAAATGGTTTTTATATTTTAAATGCAGTAGATGACACTAAAATAATTTTTAGAAAAAAAATATACTTGTAACAATTATTGTTTGCTTGCAGTTCTGCGTTTCTTTTCGGTCATAATTAAATTTAATTCTCGGCCCGTTTGTCCTTTAACACTGGTGTTTTCTTGAGCTCGGCGAATAAGATAAGGCAATACTTCTTTTACTGGCCCATAGGGTACATACTTGGCTACGTTGTAATTATTTAAAGATAAGTTGTAACTAATGTGGTCGCTCATACCTAACAGTTGCGAAAAATAAATACGTTTATCGTTTGGATTTATATTTTTTTGTTGCATTAATTCTACCAACAATAAACTACTTTTTTCGTTATGCGTACCCGCGCAAATGCCCATTACATCAATATTATTAACACATAATGTTAAGGCAGCATTATAATCGTCATCGCTTTTTTGTTTATTAATTTGTATGGGCGATGTGTAGTTTAATTCGGCAGCACGCTTACGTTCTTTTTCCATATAAGCCCCCCGTACTAATTTTGCACCAATGTGGTAACCATTACTTTTACCATTTTTTATAGTTTGAGTTAAATACTCTAATCTATCGTGGCGATAGTATTGATAGGTGTTGTAAACAATGGCCTTGGTTTTATTAAACGTTGCCATATTTTGGTTGGCTAAATCATCAATGGCAGGTTGTATCCAACTTTCTTCAGCATCTATAAAAATAGCTTGTTGGCTATCAAAAGCAGTTTTGCAAATGGTATAAACATGTTGTGTTACTTTTTGCCATTCTGTATCTTCTTGAGGCGTTAAGGTGTAATTTTTATCGCTTTTTTTAACTAATAAATCAAAACGTGCTAAGCCAGTAACTTTAAATACACAAAAGGGAATGTTAGGATCATTTTTTGCTTTTTTAATAGTCTCTAACGTTTCATTTAAGCAATTATCAAAATCTGTTTCGCTTTCTTTTCCCTCTACACTATAATCTAAAATTGTGCCAATGTTATATTTGGCAAGCTGTGCAATTGTTTCCGAGCAATCGTGAATGTTTTCGCCACCCACAAATTGTTTAAAAATTGTTCGTTTAATTATTCCTTTAAACCCAAGGTTAAGGAGTAGTGGCGAGAACTTAGCCCCTGATTTTACGAGTAAAGGATTACTAATTAATTTAAATAACCAGTATGAACGTGTGAGTTCTGAGTTTGTTTTTGCTTTAAAAGCATTTTCGGTATTTTCGAAGGATATCATTTTTAATAGTTACAAGTGCTTAATTATTAGTGTTTAATAAAATCAGTAATCAAAAAAATATTAGTATCCAAAAACATCCTTTAGCGTTAAAAACTTTACAGGACCATATTTTTCAAGTACTTTCATATCTAAACCATCTTTTTTGCCTAACACTAAAATGCTAGTGGGTTTGCCTTTTATGTTTTGTGCATGAAAATTTTTAACATCATTAAAAGTAAAATTTGGTGCTTTATCAAAAATAGTTTTTCTAACATCGTAATTTAACCCTAAATCTTGAGCGGCTAAGTAATTCATTATAATATCTACTTTTGTAATACGTTGCGTGCGTGTTTCGGCAATTAACGATTCTTTTGCGGCATTAAAGCTGGCATCGGCTTGTGGTAGTTCGTTTAATAAATCGCCCATACCTTTAATGGCATCGGCTAATTTATCGGCTTGCGAACCAATGTAAGAAGTATTAAGATATTTTTTAGATAATTTATTTGGTTGGTTGTAACGCGAGTAGCACGAGTAAGCTAGAGCCTTAGATTCGCGTAAATCCTGGAACACAACGCCACTCATATTACCACCAAAATAGGCATTGTAAAGAAATATTATAGGTACTTGATTTGGATCAAAAGCGCTACCATTACTTAACATCATAATTTCGGCTTGCTTCATATCGTAATCTACTACATAAACAGTATTATCTAACTGCTTTTCGGTAAAAATTAAAGCAGTAGGCACGGCTATTAATTTTTGAGGAACAGTATGGTAGCTGTTTAAAATGGTTTTAACATCTTCTGCTTCGCCCGAGCCATAGTATAAAATTTTATGCTCATAGCTAAATAATGATTTTATTTTATTTTTTATATCGGTTGTGGTAATTTTATTTAACTCCTCATCGCTAAGTACATTTGATACAGGATTGATGGCGCCATAGCGCGCATAATTAACCATCGCACGATTTAAAATTAAACGCTTTTGTAATTTATTATCGTTACGTTCTTTTTTAAAATCAGAAATTAAGTTTTTTAAAACGGTTTCTTCTACCAAAGGTTTTGCTAATGCTTTTTCAAATAGTTGTACGGTTTTATCAAAATTATCGCTTAGGCCTTCTAAACTCACCCAGGTATTTTCGTTATCGGTAAATATATCAAAGGTTGAACCAAGTTTGTATAACTCTTGTTTAAATTGGTTAGCATTCATATCCTCGCTTGCCAAATATTTAATGTATTTAATGGCTATGGTTAGTAGTTTATCGTTGTTGTTTCCCATATCAAACTTATAATACATTTGAAACAATTTATTTTCTACATTTTTGGTATATAAAAATGGAACATTAGATTTAATGGTTGACTTTAAAATATCTTTATCATAATCTAAAAACTTAGGCTCAATAGTAGCTGGGGTTGATTTTACAATGTTTTGCACAAAAGGTGATGAATGTTCTCTATCCAGCTCTACGGGTGTGATGGCAGGTTTTTCAACCTTTGTTACAGATTTATCTTCGCCAATGCGCTTATAAACCACAACGTAGTTTGTTTCGGTAAAATTTTTGGTAGCAAAGTCAGCAATTTCTTGTTTGGTAATTTTGCTTAATCGTTCAATTGTATTTACTGAGTTTTGCCATTTTTGTTCGTTAATAAAGGAGTTCAACATTTCAAAACTACGACTTTGATTATCTTCTAACGATTTTGTTTTTTTGTATTTAAAATCGGTAATTACTGCTTGTAATAACCAATCGGGGAAATTTCCTTTTTTAATAATATCTAATTGTTGTAGTAATAATTGTTCAACTTCTTCTAAGCTCTGCCCTTCTTTAGGCATACCTGTTATACCAAATAAACTGTAATCTTTTAATACATAAAAAATATCGTTACTGTTTAATACTTTTTGGGCTTGGTTTAAATTTAAATCTAACAAACCTGCGGTACCGTTATAAAGCATGAGTGCAATTAAGTTACCAATATCGGCATCTTTTGTACCTTCGCCAGCCGTGTGCCACGCCAGATTTACGTTCATAGGATCGGGGCCTACTACTTCTTTTACAATTTTTTGAGCAATGGGGGCTTCGGCATTAAATTTATATTCTTCGTAGGGTTTGGGTTTAAAAGTGCCAAAGTTTTTTTCAATATCTATAATCACTTTATCGGGGTCAAAATCACCACTCATAATTATGGCCATATTATTGGGTACATAGTATTTATTGTAAAATTTATTTATTTCAACCATTGATGGATTTTTTAAATGATCAATAGTACCAATGGTAGTTTGGGTACCATAGGTATGATTTTTAAATAAACCAGCCATTAGGGCTTCGTAAACTTTATTTTCGTCGCTGTCTAAACCTCTATTTTTTTCTTCATACACGGCCTCTAATTCGGTATGAAATAGGCGCAATACGGGTTTACGAAAACGCTCGGCTTCAATTTTTAGCCAATTGTTTATTTGATTGCTTGGTATATCGTTTACATAAACAGTTTGGTCAAACGATGTAAAAGCATTGGTACCAGTAGCACCAATACCTGCCAGCATTTTATCGTACTCGTTGGCAATAGCGTATTTTGCGGCCACCCCACTAATACTATCAATTTGATGGTATATTTTTTTTCGTTGGGCTTCGTCTTTTGTTAAGCGATAGGTTTCGTATAAATTTTCTATTTTTTTTATTTCAACACTTTCTTTTTTAAAGTCTTTTGTACCATATACATCAGTACCTTTAAATACCATGTGCTCTAGATAATGGGCTAAGCCAGTGGCGTTGGCAGGATCGTTTTTACTACCTGCTTTTACAGCTATTAAGGTTTGAATACGCGGTGCGTTTTTGTAAACAGACAAATATACTTTCATACCATTTTTAAGCGTATAAATGCGCGTGTTTAAAGGGTCGTTTAAAGCATATTCGTAATTTAAACTTGCCTTTTTAGTATCGGCAATGGGCTGCGAATTGCCACCTGGGTTACCAGTTTTTGTTTGCGCTGTAATAAGGCTTGTTATATTTAGTAGGGCAAGGGTAGCAATGGCTTTAAGTTTAATCATTGTGTGGTTTTAATAATTATTATAAGGTATATATTTAGTAATCTATTTCTAAGTCAAAACGTTTTTTAAGTTCTAATAAGCTTGGGTTTTTTTGTGCCATAGCTTTAAACACATCTGCTGGTTTGTAGGCTTTTATTTGTACATTATTTTGCTCTAATTCAATTTGTAAGCCTACTAAATTGTTTTGTAATTGTTTACGCAATTCATCTAAAAAAAGCTGTTTACTGTTTTGTAGTTGTTCGCGTTGGGTTTCGTTATTAATAGTAAGTGTTATAATATTGTTTTCAAAACTTAAGCCTGCTGTAGTTAGCGTTATGGCTAAATGGCGTTGCCCAGCTTTTTCTTTAAGTTGTGCAAAAGTGGTTATAGCTGCTTTTACTTCATCAAAGTGGAGGGTTTTATTTGCAAATGGAGTTAAGGTAGTTTGCTCAATTTGGGTTGGATGTGTATTGCTTGTAACACTATTAGTTTGTATTACGTTTTTAAGTTCGTTTAAGCTAAATTCTGATTTTATGTTTAATTGGTTAAACGCCAAACTTGGTTTAGTAGCAAATTTAATTTCAGGTTCTTGTAATGTATTTATTTTTTGAATAATTTGTTGGTTGGCCGAAGATATGTTAGAGGATGCCTCTGTATTAATTTGGTTTAACTCATTTTTTTTTTCCGCATCTAAAGGTGCGGTTAAAAAAGTGAGTTGCATTAATGCCATTTCTACTAGTAGCCGTTGGTTTTTTGCACTTTTATAATTCACATCGGTTTTACTAATTAAGGCTAATGCTTTTAGTAAAAAATTTAAATTACATTTTTGCGATTGCTCCAAATACCTAATTTTTAAAGTTTCACTTACTTCGAGTAACGAAGTTGTTTGCGCATCTTTACTTACTAATAGATTTCGTAAATGTTCGCCCAAACCAATTAAAAAATTATGCCCGTCAAATCCTTGCGAAAGAATTTCGTTAAAGGTGAGCATAATAGCAGGTAAACCTTGCTCTAAAAATGCATCTACTATTTTAAAGTAATAATCGTAATCTAAAACATGTAAATTTTCTACAACTTGTTTATAGGTTAAATGATTGCCACTAAAAGCTACCATTTGATCAAATATTGAACAGGCATCGCGTAAGCCTCCATCGGCTTTTTGAGCAATAATATCTAAAGCTTCTTGTTCAAAACTTACATTTTCTTCTTTCGCCATAAAGGCTAAATGCCCGCTAATATCTTCGGTTTTAATACGGTTAAAATTAAAAACTTGGCAACGCGATAGTATGGTGGGAATAATTTTATGCTTTTCGGTAGTGGCTAAAATAAATTTAGCATGTTTTGGTGGTTCTTCTAAAGTTTTTAAAAAAGCATTAAAAGCGGCGGTACTCAGCATGTGCACCTCATCAATAATATACACCTTGTACTCGCCCAATTGTGGGGCAAAGCGCACTTGATCTACCAAATTACGAATATCTTCTACCGAGTTATTACTGGCAGCATCTAATTCATAAACATTTAAGGATGCACCTGAGTTAAACGATTGGCAGGACTCACATGTATCGCAAGCCTCACCATTAGAAACGTTTGTACAATTAATAGTTTTAGCAAAAATACGTGCACAGGTTGTTTTACCTACACCACGTGGCCCACAAAATAAATAAGCTTGAGCCAGTTGATTATTTACAATGGCATTTTTTAAAGTATTGGTTATATGGCTTTGCCCAACAACCGTATTAAACAATTGGGGCCTATACTTACGTGCCGATACAATAAAATTTTCCATTTAACTAAGTGTTAAAAATACACTAATTGCAAGGCTTATTAAAATTTAATTATTAAAAATTAAGTAAAAGTTATTAATACCCTATGATAGGTTGGTACAATGTTAAATTATAAAAACTAAATGTTAATTTTTTTGATATTACTTGTTGTATTATTAATTTTTAAAAAAAATAGGTTGTATTACAAATTATATACTATATTTGCACCCCGTTTTAAAATACAATTAATTGATTTTAAACAAATTGTAAAAATGACAAAGGCAGATATAGTAAACGAAATAGCCGAAAAAACCGGTATAGAAAAAATGGCAGTGCAAGCTACTGTTGAGGCATTTATGAAAACCATACGTAACTCAATGATTGATGGCAAAAATGTATATTTAAGAGGCTTTGGCACTTTTGTTGTAAAACGACGTGCCGAAAAAATAGGACGTAACATTAGTAAAAATACTACTGTTGTAATACCAGCACATTACATACCTGCTTTTAAAGCTGCTAAAACATTTGCCGATAGAGTGAAGCGTAACGTAAAAACCGCCGAACCTATTAAAAATATTGATTAAAAACAAAAATGAGCGCTAAAAAAACACAAGTAATTTTAGTTTTAGTAGCGTTAATACTATTCGTTCTTTTATTTATTGCACCAAAAATTGCACCCAAGTCAAATGATGATACATCAATTGTCAATCGTCAATCAGTCATCACTAATTTTGATGCCACTATTGATGTGTATGTTAATTTAGCCCTAAAAAACTTAGAGCCTCAAAAAAAACTAAACATTAATAAACTACTAGCACTTAAAAATTACGATAGCACTATTGCCTTTTGGGATAAACAAAAACGCCCCGACATTGCTTCGTATTACACCGAAGAAATAGCAAAAAAAACAGCCACTGCCACCAATTGGTTTAAAGCAGGTAATCGCTATTATTATGCGGTACAGTTTTCTGAAGATGAAAAAGAAGCACCCATTTTGTACCAATGTGCCATGCGTTGTTTTAATAAAGGTTTAAAATTAGAACCTAACAACGTTGATGCTAAAATTATGTATGCAAGTTGTTTTGTTGAAGGAAGTAATAACCCTATGGAAGGAGTTACCCTTTTAAAACAAATAGAAAAAACAGATAGTAACAATGTAAAACTACAAACTGTTTTTGCAGCGTTTTCGGTAAAAAGCGGGCAAATAGATAAAGCTATTTACCGTTACACTAAAATATTGCAATTAGATAGTACAAATATTGCTGTTTATTTATATTTAGCAGATATATATGAACAACAACAAAATACCCCAAAAACCATTGACGTTTTAGAAAAGTATGCCTCTAAAACTAACGATGTTACTGCCAAATTAGAAATTACAAAATACATACAACAATTAAAAACTAAATAAAATTATTAACCATTAAAATTTAAATTTTATGCCAAGCGGAAAAAAAAGAAAAAGACATAAAATGGCGACACATAAACGCAAAAAACGTTTACGTAAAAATCGTCATAAGAAAAAATAATTAGTTAACTAACTATTTTTTGTAAAAACTAAACTGTAACGGAAGAGATTATACATCTTATTCCGTTATAGTTATTTACCACTAATTGTAAAATTAGTAAGGGTACACTGGCTCATTAGCGCCTTATTTGTGTATTAATAGCATTAAAAATTTAGCACCCTAAAAAGTGCATATACAAACTACGCATTTATACTAATAAATGCCTTAAATATTAAAAGCGTGAATCAAGAACTAATCATTAATTCTACGCCTAACGAAGTTGTAATTGCCCTACTTAACGATAAACGTTTGGTAGAATTGCATCGCGAAAAAAATAACTCTCAGTTTTCGGTAGGCGATATTTATTTAGGAAAAGCCAAAAAAGTAATGACTGGCTTAAATGCCGCATTTGTTGATGTAGGCTATGAAAAAGATGCCTTTTTACATTATTTAGATTTAGGCCCACAAGCCAACTCATTTATTAAATATGTAGAAACTGTGCAAAATGGCAAACAAAATGCCAGCAACCTCATGTACTTTAAAAATGAGCCCGATATTAAAAAAGACGGCAAAATTAACGAAGTTATAAAGTCAGGACAAAACGTATTGGTACAAGTAGCTAAAGAACCTATTAGTGCAAAAGGTCCTCGCATTACTACCGAAATTAGTTTAGCAGGCCGTTACTTAGTACTAATACCCTTTGCCGATAAAATATCAGTTTCATCTAAAATTAGAAACTTTGAAGAAAAAAATCGTTTAAAACAATTAATGCAATCTATAAAACCAAAAAACTTTGGTGTTATAGTGCGTACCGTAGCCGAAGGCCAAACCGTAGCCGAATTAGAAAACGATTTAAAAGAACTTACCAAACGTTGGGACGAATGCTTTAACGCCATTAAAACATCGCAATCACCCATGCGCGTATTAGGCGAGGGCGATAGAACAAACACCATTTTACGCGATTTTTTAAACGCATCGTTTAACGCCATACACGTAAACGACCAAAAAGTTTACGACGATTTAAAAATTTACATAAAAGCCATAGCCCCCGATAAGGTAGATATATTAAAACTTTACACTGGCAAAATACCCATTTTTGATGCCTATAGCATTGAAAAACAAATTAAAAGTTTATTTGGCAAAACAATACACCTAAAAAGCGGGGCTTACCTTGTAATTGAGCATACGGAGGCACTTCACGTATTTGATGTAAACAGTGGTAACCGATCTAAAAGCGAAAGTAGCCAAGAAGAAAAAGCCCTTGAAGTAAATTTAGAAAGTGCTGTTGAAGTAGCCCGCCAATTAAAATTACGCGATATGGGTGGTATTATTGTGGTAGATTTTATTGATTTACACAGTGCCGATAATCGTAAACTTTTATACGAAAAGTTAAAAGAAGAAATGAAAAGCGATAGGGCAAAACATAATATATTACCTCCAAGCAAATTTGGCTTAATACAAATTACACGCCAGCGCTTGCGCCCCGAGGTTAATGTAGAGGTTTTAGAAACCTGCCCAAGTTGTGCCGGCACAGGCAAAGTACAACCAAGCCTATTGTTTGTCGATCAAATAGAAAATACATTACGCTTTATAGTAAAAGAACAAAACCAAAAAAACATTACCCTAAACGTGCACCCTTACATTGAAGCCTTTATAACCAAAGGTGGTTTTTTGCGTAGCAAACAATGGAAATGGTATTTTGAATTAAAACAAAAAGTAAAAATACAACCCATGGTTAGCTACGGCTTTATGGAATTTAAATTTTTTAATAAAGATTTAGACGAAATAGTATTATAATACCATTACAGTATTAAATTGTTTACCGCTTCATACCCACTCTATATAGAGGGGTAGGGGGGAGGAAGTAAGACCAAACTATTTTTTATTAGTAAATAAAATAATTATTTTAACCCACATCAAAAGCCCTAAACCTAAACCGTTTGGGGCTTTTTGGTTTAGTTAAATACTTTAAAACAATATACAGCTTTATTTATATCATTTTTTTTACAATTTATATTACTATAATTTATAGCAACTACTTACTATAAATATAAGTAATTTTGAATATGCAAAACTCAGTAGTAAAACTCACAAGTGTAACACACAAAAACCAAAGCATAATAAAATTAGAGTTTGAAAAAAATATAGAATTGTATAAACTAGTAAGGCAATTGCCCAATTTAAATTACAGCAAAACCCATGGCGCTTGGTATTTACCTTATACTATTGATGCCGTACAAATAATTTGTAATAAATTAAATACAGCTGCTTTTGTTGATTGTAGTACGCTTAAAAACACTATCCCAATACCCTCGGTTATTTTAAAAACCAGCCCAGCCCCTATAAAGCCCAATAATTTATTAGCCCAATTATCAGCCGAAAAACTAACCGAAATACTATGTTTTAAAAAATGGTTATTATCAAAACGTTACAGCCTATCAACCATAGGTACCTATTGCGATAGCCTAACAACTTTTTTACGTTATTTTAATACACTAAACACTAACCAAATTACTAACCAACACCTTATTGATTTTAATAACGATTACATATTAAAAAATAAATTTTCGGCATCGTTTCAAAACCAAATTGTAAATGCTGTAAAATTATTTTATAGTACAATGCAACACAAACAATTACAACTCGAGTTAATACACCGCCCAAAAAACCCAAAACTTTTGCCAAATGTTTTAAGTAGCTAGACGCACGTAGCTACTTAACCACTACTTAATAATGATTTGGCAACCACAGACACATAACACCAAGCAAGCGTAATTTTTTGCGTGTTAAGGCCTAAATGTGTAAGTTTGGATTAGCAAAAAACTAACGCCTGCTTGCGGTCCGTTATAAGTAATGCGCCCAGTAGACGGACATATAAATAACGGTAAGACAAGAACGGCATTCTCTTGTTTAAGACTTCGACATTTAAAGACCTCGACAGACACCGAAAAGGTTTTTAGTTTTTTTCTTGCCGACGCACGTTTCGGGTTTGACAAACCCGTTTTGGCTATCGCTAATTTACCACATTTACATTTGCCCTCCGCAGACGCTAACACACTTGCAAAAGCAAAAGAGCTAAATTGCCACCGCACACAAATAGGCGTGCTTCGCACATTAAGTGGGCATCTCGCTCCGCTCAGTCAAAAGCCCAAGCCACAGGCGTATGGTATTTTTTCTTTTTAATTCTTCAAAATATGAACTTTATTAAATACTCAGAGAAATTAGAATCCTTGATTTATTTTGTTAAATCTAAATCCGCTTGCAATGTATTAACATTATCCTTAAAATTAGGCGTTTCTAAACGAACAGTATTAAGAATGGTCGATGCTTTAAAAGAAAAAGGATATAAAATTAGGTACTGTAAAAAAAATAAATCATATTTACTGGAATAATTTTTCAGAGTGCCACTTTTTGGCACTCACTCCAAGTATATTTGTAAAATAATTTAAAAAAATAAAACACATGAAAAAACAAATCCTATCCTTATCCCTTGTAGCAATTACAATATTGGCACAAGCACAATCGGCAAACTATTGGCGTACCAGTGGTGGAAACACACCCAGCAGTGGTGAGTATTTAGGTACAAGTAATGCAACCGATATTTTATTTAAAACCAATAACGTTACCCGTTTAACTTTAGATGCTAATGGCAATTTTAAACTAGCTAGTTTAGTTGGTTCTGGAAATCGTTTTTTGCAAACGGACGCTAACGGTAACTTAAGCGCACTAAGTGGAACCAATTTAAGTACTTTTTTTAATACCAATAACTTAGGTGTATTACAAAAAGTAGGTAGCGATTATTATTTACCAACAGGCAATTTAGGTATAGGCATAGCACCCAGCCCCGCATTTAAGTTAGATGTAATAGGCGATGCACGCATAAGTAACAATTTATATGTAGGCGGTGGCATAGTAATTACCGACCAAGTACATGCCGCTACACAAGTTAAGGGTTTAGATTTTAAGGTTGATAATTCCCTTGCTGTAGCAGGTGCTAGTAGTTTTACTGGTACTGCTAATTTTAAAGGAGCTTTACAAAACACAGCTTTGGCAGGAGCAGGTATATCAAAAGTATATAGTAATGCACAAGGAGTTATATTTAGAGGGCCTTATGTACCACCTACTTGGGAGTGTGTATCAGGTACACCTAATTGGAATATAGGAGGTAATAATTTTAACTCCATAGGTTTGGCTGGCGTTCCTGATGCAAACATTGGTACTTGCGACGATGCCGATTTTATTTTAAAATCTAACAATAACCCAAAAATATGGTTAAAAAATACAGGAGGTAACGAGTATGTAGGTTTTGGAACATCATCCCCATCACAAAAATTTCATTTTAGTGGAGGTAATACATTATTTAACGATAATGTAGGTATTGGAAGCACTACACCTGTTTTAGGCTTCAAATTAAATGTTGTAGGACAATTAAATCAAATTGCAAATTGTTTTGAATCAACCCATAATGCCAATTATGGTTACAATACAAAAGTTGTTGTTAATCGCGATTTAACTAAGGCTTTTGCTGTGTTCAATACTACTACAGGTTCAGCTGTAGAAAGTTTTAGAGTTTATGGTAATGGGCAAACCCAAATTGGCACACAAACACAAGTTGGCACTCATAGCGATGCTTTATTAACTGTATTTGGTAAAATGGTTTCTACATCTTGTTTTATTAGAACCTATAGTTGGGCTGATTATGTTTTTGCAAATGATTATAAACTGCCAAACTTGTACGATGTAGAAAAGTATTATTTAGCCAACAAACACCTACCCGAAATACCAAGCGAAAAAGAAGTTTTAGAAAACGGTATTGATGTAGCCCAAATGAATAAATTACTTTTAAAGAAAATAGAAGAAATGACTATTTTAATGGTAAAACAACAAAAGGATATTGATGCTTTAAAAGAGAAGGTTAAATAATTGAAAAATATTTTTTTAATTATTATTTGTTTTTGTTATACCAAACAATATGGTGTAGGTGATTCTTTATTTGTAAAAAAATATGGTTCTTTTGGATTAAACTTTAATTCGGTAATCCCTAAGGTAAGTTCGTTTAATTATTTTTATTCTGCTGATAAGCAACCTCAAAATTATTTTCCAAATGTTTATTTAGAAACTAAAGTTTCTCAAAAACCAACTTTGGGCTATGGTTTAGATTATAGTTACTATTGGCGTATAAAAAAGCATTATAACTATAACCTGTATCTTGCCACTTCAAATATGTTAAATTTATATATTTATAAGTTTAATAAAATTGGACAAGAAGCATCTCACGGTTTGTTTTTTGATTCTATAATAAGTGAAAAATCATATAACATTGCTTTTGAGCCTTCATTAAATATCTCATATCAAAAAATAATTAATACTAAAACTATTATTAATTATGAAACTGGATTAGGGTTTAGTTATCAATTATTTTATTATATAAATAAAGAGTCGAATCGTGAGGCAACAAATCACTATCATAAAGAAAGTAATTATTGGTTCCCAATGCAACTTTTTTTAAAAGCTCCTATTAAAGTTGAACTTATACGTAAACTAAAATCGAAAAAAATTGGAATAGCTATATTTTCTCAATTTAATGACAGTTATTCAATTTTAAACTCAAATTTGCATAATCGACATTTTGAATATAACTCTATAGGCAGAGAACACAAAGTAGGCTTTAATTCTATTCCATTTATATACAGAATATATTCGTCAAATAATTATCCTATAATGTCATTTAATTTAAACCTTTCATTTTCACTAAAATTTTAAACAATGAAAAAAATAATTTTAATACTAACAATTGGGTTTTTCTTTTTAAAAGGGAAATCGCAAATAGCTATAGATACAAGCTACTTTTATTTAGATTCTGTATCAAATTTATATATGCCTAAACAAAAGGTACATATAAACGAAATTCTAACAAATAATTTAAATGTGTTTAAAACCATGCAAACATATAGCTTTCAAAAAGGGTCAGAATTTACTTTTTATGGCCTGAAATATACCAGATTTGACCAATATTTTAATGGAATAAAAATTAATGGTAATAGTTATAATATTACGAGTAAATCAGATACTATTCAAAATATTGGTGGCAAAGTATTATTAAATCAATTGCCCTCAACTGCTGGTTTAATATCTACACTTACTGCAATTCAAAGTTTAACAAATTCTTTAAATTTTTATAAATACAAATGGCAAGATACACTATGGGAAGCGGATATTAAAGAAACAAAAGAAGATTCTTTAGCTACTTATTTTCCCAAAACCCAATTAACCATTTTTAAGGACATATCAAATGATTATAATAATATCAATGAGTATTATTATGCTTACCCTATTAATATTTCTGCATTAAAATCAATAACCGATTCCATTTACCTTGACTCATTATATTATGTAAATGCAGTTAATGGAAATATTTTAAAAAGGTTTTCTCCTATTCAAACGTCTTTCTCAAACACAAAAGATGTAAGCACAAATTTTCAAAATAAATCAACTATTTATAGTGTTGTTGAAGAAAAACATAATATTGATAATCGAAGTATTTCAAAACCAATATTTAATACAAGCTCTTGTAATAATGATTGTAAAGCGGGTAATGTTACAATTCACTACTACGGTGGGCAAGTTATTAATACCGAAGAGTATAAACCTAATGTATTTTGCACTAATTTATTAAAAAATAACTGTAATGGTACTATGTTATATACTAGAAAAAATGGCAGTAATGGTAAACCTGTAAAGTTCACTAGTTCAAATAATAATTGGCCAAATCAAAATGACAAAGTTGGTATTACAGCACATTGGTGTCTAGAAAAAACCTATGAAGCGTATAAAAATTTATTTGGTTTTAATTCATTTGATAACGCTTACTCTCAGATTAATATACTTATAAATCCAGACGACCAAACAAGATGGGATAAAGGTAATAATACTATTATTGTTGGTAAATTTTCAGGTACTAATAGTTATCAAGCCGTTTTAGATATTATAGGTCATGAGTTTGGACACGGAGTAATGAATAATACAACAGGTTTAGGAGATGCTTTAGATCCCGCTACTACTAATAATGGTACAGCCCTAAACATTGTTGCCTTGAACGCAACCTTATCCGAAGGTTTTGGAGATGTTTTTGGTCAATTAGTGGAAAATTATATAAATAATAATTACAGCACGTCATCTCCAAATTTAAATGACTTTGTACAAGGTGGCGATCGTCCAGGAGGTTATTTATGTACTTCAACTCGGTCATTTATTAACCCCTCACAAACCTGTAATCCATACACACTACTTGGTTCCGATTGGGTCACCCCATTAAATTCCTTTAATCAAAATGCATATAATACACTTATACATCAAAACTCGACTGTTTTAAGTCATTGGTTTTACCTACTTGCACAAGGTGGCACTGGTAATAACAATTTTCCATATAATAATAATTATTGCGTTAAAGCAATAGGGCAAACTAAAGCTGGTAATATTGCTTTTTTAGCTGCAACTCATTTTATCGCCAATTATTATAAAGATTTTGGTGGAGCTCGTTTAGCTACTATTCAAGCCGCAATACAACTTTACGGCGCCAACTCAAACGAAGTAGCTCAAGTAACCGAGGCTTGGTATGCTGTGGGTGTAGGCACAAAATACAACGGCCAAATTAATATAGGTAATACTTCTGTTACAGCATCTGGGCAGTTTGATGTGCATTATAATAATAAAGTTACAATACAAAATGTAGCAACTTACCCTAATATTTTACCCATTACTTTTTATGCTACATCAAATACCGAAATAGAATTACTAAGCACTGTAAACTTACCTTACGGCACCGATGCAGAATTATACATTGCCCCACCAAACCCATGCAGTGCAGGTGCTCGCTTAAGTAATACAAATGGTGGCGGTAAAAATACTGATTCAAATAGTGATGTTGATTTAGTAAATGCAAAAATTAATAATCAAAGTGAGTTTATATTTAACGTACAACCCAACCCAAACAATGGCGAATTTAAATTGATATTAAATAATAATAACGAACTACCAAAATCAATAACTATTCGCGATTATCAAGGCAAAGAAGTTAAAATAATAAATAACCCAACCGAGTACGAATTAACCATTGATTTAAAAAACCTAAACAATGGTTTATTTATAATTACTGCTAATTATAGCAACAGCATACTATCTAAAAGAATAATTAAACAATAATCAAAAAAGCCCTTTCAAAACATTGAAAGGGCTTTTTTATTTTCGGGCGTTTTAACACGCTTTCACTTCAATCTTTTTTCCTTTGCACAAGCCTTGCTAAAAAAGGATTTCCGCTCAATCGTTAACGCAAATTTTGATTTACAATAAACTTGTATTATCTTCGTTATAATAAAAACTTAAAACTCATCTCTTAAAACTTATAATCATGGCAGCATTCTCAGAAGTAGGACACGCAAAAAACGTAGCAAATTTTCAAGATTTAATTTCCGTTTGCACAGGTTACGGCATTAAATACAACCCCTCAAACACAGCATTATCATTAACTAACCTAAACCTAGTTTATACAAACGCCGATACTCTAATGGATAATGTAGATACAGCCTTCCAAGCCTACCAAAGTGCAGTAGGCGTTCGCCGTGCCGAGTTCGAACCACTTAAAAAACTCGCCACACGCTTAGTAAACGCATACTTTGCTACAAACACCACTAAAGAAAAAAAGGCAAACGCAAAAACAATCAATGCAAAAATACAAGGCATCAAACTTAAAAAAGTTAAAGAAACACCAATCCCTACAGGCGTAGTAATAGGTGCTAAAACCGTTGCACCAACCACACCAATAGTAATCGATACCCCAAAAGACGTTTCCGCCTCACAACAATCATACGACCAACTTATTGAACACTTCTCAAAACTAATCGTACTATTAGCCGCCGACCCACTGTTTAACCCTAACGAAATAGACTTGCAAATAGCCACACTTACCCTAAAACTTACAGCCCTAAAAAATTCAAACTCAAACTTTGGCAATGCTTATACAACTGTAACAAACACACGCATTGCACGCAACCACGCACTTTACGACAAAACTACTGGCTTATACGACATATCACAATCCGTAAAAAAATATGTAGCAAGCGTATTCGGCCCATCAACCGCCGAATATAAAATGCTAAGTAAAATACAATTCAAAAACCAAAAAATATAATATATTGCTTCTCCCTCCCTTTTGGGAAAGGTTGGGGTGGAGCTAAAACAGGCTTCCGCATTTCTAATACAGGCCTTAGCAAAGTATATTTAATCTTTAGCAAACTTAAAGTAGCGTTTAGCAAAATAGGTTTAGCTTTTAGTAAATCTATAACTGGCGTTAGCAAATCTAATATAACTCTTAGCAAAGTTGGTTTAGGCTTTAGTAAACCTAATATAGGGCTTAGCAAAGTTGGTTTAGCCTTTAGCAAACCTAATACTGCCTTTAGCAATCCTCTCATAATCAATAGCTTTGCTAAAAATTCCGTCCGCCAGTAGCTTATAGCCGATAGAATTGTTAAAATTGTTAAAATACTTGTTAAAATAACCAATAGCTTTTTTATAGCAGTCAATATCAAACCTAAAACTACCTTCTGCAAACCAAAAACTATCAAGCTAAACGTAAAAAGACCCTTACGCACATTTAAAAGCACAATGTCCGCTTCTTTTTAAAGGCAAATGTTTTTTAGTGGCGTTCATTAAGCTATTAAATTTCCTCCCCGCCTGTGTGTATCGAACTAAACGTAAAGGGGCGACCGCTCAAAAAAACTAAAAACCTTACATCGTTATTTCAACTCGGCAGACAGTACTGAAATAACTCGCACAATGACTTCTAAAAATAACTTTCACTTAATAAAATATTTTCGTTCCTTTAGACACCTTGACGAAAAACTGTGTAGGGCGCACAACTTATAACACCAAGCAAGCACAATTTTTGGCGTGTTACTGCTCAAATACAGGGGTGGACAATAGCCAAAAACTCGTGCCTGCTTGCAAAACGTTAGCAGTAATGTGCCGTGACATTCGTACAGACAAAAAAATATTGATGAGACGACAGATTCTAATAATAAGCTTGACATTCATTTTTCTCTCATGCGGTTATCGTGTGACAAAGGGTCTTGACGGTCAGACTATAATAGACCAAAAAAAATTTACTTTAAATCAACCTATGGCTGCCGTAGACTTCGCTACTATTGACACATCTGCTATTTATAAAAAAATTTTATACAACAGCTGGGACTACAACGAATATTTAAAATTTTATGGCAACGGCTCTTATATTAATATCTTTAAAAAAACAGACTTCCAGCCACTAAACGTAGCTTGCCCGACGCTCAAAAAAACTAAAAACCTTACATCGCTATTTCAACTCGACAAACAATTTTATTATACACCCAAAATCTATGCAGACACGTAAACAAGACCTAAACTGTGTAGGGCGCACAACTTATAACAACGGGCAATTGCGTCATTTTTGCGTGTTAACGCCTAAATGTGTAAGTTTGGATTAGCAAAAACGAACGCAAGCCCGCGGAACGTTAGTAGTAAGCCGCGTGACGACTCGACATAAGCGCAAGACATATGGGTTTAAAAGATTGGAAATTAAAACTACGTTACAATAAGACGACTACGCCTTACAAGCATTTTACCGTATTAGGCAGTTGTGAAGTTGGAGAACTCGGGGGAGGCTTTACTTGTCCAAAGGGTAAAGCTGTTGTAGGTGTTAAAATTTGGGCAGACTCCAATGACCAAGCTGCGGATGTATTCCAATCTATTGGCAGACAAATAGGTTATACTCCGTTAGACAAAATTGAAGTATACATTACGGACCCAACTCAGCCACCAGGAGACAATCCATATGGTTATGACATTCAATTCACTCCGTATAGCGACGAGGACGAATAACTTAAACTGTGTGTCGCGGCCAACTACTAACAGCAGGCAATTGTGCAATGCGGGTTTTGTCGGTTATCGTTCGGGCGGACGCAATTGCGTGCTTCGCACATTTTTATTTGCCCTCTCTAATAAACATTTGTACATTTAATAAACATTTGCCGGGGTAGACAGTTTTGTGTTTCAAAAGCCGCACTGCACAAGCCTGCAAACGTCAGGTTGTGAAAAAACTCAAATGAAATTGCTGAGAATCGCCTGAATGAAAATTCAATCCGACAGGTATCCGAATAAAAAAATGATTAACTTAGTTTTTTCACAGGCTGACGTTAGCAGCAAGTGTAAAAAGACAAACTAACAAATGACAAGACAACTCATTATATTTTTCATACTAATTACCTTTGACATCTTTTCCCAAGACCTAGGTTTAATTCCAGAAGTAGAAGCCCGACATTTTCAATTAAAAAACTCAAAAGACACAATTGACTTCATTTTAATTAATGGCAATACAGACATTAAGAAGCCGACACTAATATTTTGCCAAGGGTCAAATCCAATGCCTCTGATTACGATTGAAAAAAATGGCGACATATTTTTTACAACTTTGACTAATTTTAATTATAAAAAAATCATCAAAAACTTTCATTTAATTCTCATTTCAATGCCAAATACTCCTCTGATATTAGAAAAGGGAAAATTAAATAATCAATATTGTTTTGTTACGGACACAAATAATCAACAGTCATACTCTCCTTTATATCTAAAAAACAATTTTGCTGACAACTATATAAGACGAACAAAAGAAGTAATAAATTATTTACACAAACAAAAATGGGTTGACTCTAAAAAGATAACTTTATTCGGACATTCACAGGGGACAAAAACTGTAATTGGCGCGGCATTAAATAATGACAAAGTTTTTAAAGTTGGTTATGCCAGTGGTAATCCATTAGGACGTATTGACCAATTAATTCGTGAACAACGAAAGTTAGAGCAGGAAAACAAAATTACACCTGAAGAAAGTCAACAACAAATAGAGAGCATTTATGAAATGTGGAAGCAAATAAATGAATCTCCTAATGCAATCACAACTGAATTTGGCGACCCCAATAAAACATGGACAAGTTTTTCAATTCCCTATATAGACAATTTATTAAATATAAAACAACCACTTTATGTTGTTTATGGCACCGCTGATATAA
>JAYTRS010000014.1:0-2444 GCA_043746065.1 Bacteroidota bacterium
CTTTTGGATTATATTCTAACGATTTGCCTTGTTTGTATCGTAAATTTGTGTTTGTGTTTTTATCGCCAATAATTTTAGTAGGTTGTTGTACATGCACAGTACCATGATCGGTAGTAATTACAATTTTTATTTTTTTATCGGCTAATTGTTTTATTATATCTAGTAGGGGCGAGTGCTCAAACCAGCTAACGGTAATGCTTCTGTAGGCGGGTTCATCGTCAGCCAGCTCTCTAATAACTTCCATTTCGGTACGGGCATGGCTAAGCATATCTACAAAATTATATACAATTATATTTAATTTATTTTGCAATAAATTATTTATGTTTTCGGCTAATTTTTTACCTGCAGCATGGGTTGTAATTTTATTATAACTCATTTTAATATCTTTATTTAAACGCTTTAATTGCGCTTGCATAAAGGCTTCTTCGTGTAAATTTTTTCCACCATCTTCCTCGTCATTTAGCCACATATCGGCAAACATTTTTTCCATTTCGCTTGGTAATAAACCGCTAAAAATGGCGTTACGTGCATATTGTGTAGCAGTAGGCAAAATTGCAAAATAGGTTTCTTCACTATCTACTTTATAGTAGTTTTGAATAATGGGTTGTATCATTTTCCATTGGTCAAAACGTAAATTATCAATAACTAATAAAAAAATGGGTTCGTTTTTATTTAATTCTTTTAAAAAATTATTCTTTATTAAGGTGTGGCTCATTGTGGGTATGCTACTAGCTTTACCATTTACCCACGATATGTAATTACGTTCAACAAACTTAAAAAATTGGGCATTGGCATCGGCTTTTTGCATTTTTAAAACCTCAAACATACTTTTATCTTGTAGTTTATCAATTTCTAATTCCCAAAAAATTATTTTTTTATACAACTCTACCCACTCTTGCCAAGTAAGGTTATCGTTAATTTGCATGCCAATGTTGCTAAACTCTTTACGGTATTCAGTATTTGTTTTTTCGCTTACCAAACGTTTATTATCTAAGGCTTTTTTTAGCGATAATAATATTTGATTGGGGTTAACGGGCTTAATTAAATAATCTGCAATTTTGCCACCAATGGCATCGTCCATTATATGTTCTTCTTCGCTTTTTGTAATCATTATTACAGGTAAATCGTTGTTTACTTGCTTAATTTTTAAAAGCGTTTCTAAACCCGAAATGCCGGGCATATTTTCATCCAATAAAACGGCACTAATATTTTTATCTTCTTTTACAATATCATAGGCTTCATCGCCGCTTAAGGCAGTAATTACATCGTAGCCCTTATTGTTTAAAAATAATAAATGTGGTTTTAGTAATTCAATTTCATCATCGGCCCACAAAATTTTTATTTTTTCCATACAATTAGTTTTATAACAAATAACGTATTAATTTTAACTTTATTATGTACTCAACATTTAATTTAACACATTTTTAGTTTTTAATGCTAACTAACAAACGCAAAATAATAAACGACCCTATATATGGCTTTGTAACAATACCTAACGCCTTAATTTACGATTTAATAAATCATCCCTATTTTCAACGTTTGCGCCGTATTAAACAGTTGGGTTTAACTAATTTGGTTTATCCTGGCGCCTTACACACGCGTTTTCACCATGCTATTGGTGCTATGCACCTTATGCAAGAAGCTGTTTTAAATTTAAAACAAAAAAAAATAGTTATTACTGCCGATGAAGAAAATGCCGTTTTAATAGCCATTTTATTGCACGATATTGGTCATGGCCCTTTTAGTCATGCGTTAGAACATAGTATTGTAAAAGGAATTAACCACGAAACCATTAGTAGTTTATTAATGGATAAATTAAATAAAGAATTTAAAGGCAAATTAACGTTAGCTATAAAAATTTTTAATAATAAATATAAAAAACAATTTTTGCATCAGTTAGTGAGTTCACAGCTTGATATGGATAGGCTGGATTATTTAAAACGCGATAGTTTTTTTACAGGTGTAAGCGAAGGGGTAATTAGTAGCGATAGAATTATTAAAATGCTAAATGTTGTAAATAACGAATTAGTGGTTGAGTACAAAGCTATTTATAGTATTGAAAAATTTTTAATAGCGCGTAGGCTTATGTATTGGCAAGTGTATTTACACAAAACCGTATTAAGTGCCGAAACGCTATTGGTAAATATTTTAAAACGCGCCAAAGAATTAAGCGCTAATGGTATAAAGTTATTTGCTACACCTACCTTAAAATTATTTTTAATAACAGATTTTGCAAAAGAAGATTTTGAAAACGATTCGGCTTTACTAAACGAATTTGCCAACCTTGATGATTACGATATTATGGCATCAATAAAAGTGTGGGCCGAGCATGAGGATATTATTTTAAGTAAATTATGCAGCAATTTATTAGAACGTAAATTATATAAAATAGAATTACAAAATTCTGCCATTACTGCGGCTTATAAAAACAAATTAATACAAAA
>JAYTRS010000015.1:0-22223 GCA_043746065.1 Bacteroidota bacterium
TGGCAAGCGCATTAATGATTACGGGTGATAAAGCAACCGCAGAAGAAGCGATGCAATATGGTATGGTGTATAAAATTTTTGAAAATGCTAATTTGTTAGAACAAACACTTGTAAATGCTCAGGCTATTTCTAAAATGCCAACCAAAGCTATTGGATTAACAAAACGATTATTAAATCAATCTTATAATAATACTTTAGAGCAACAGTTAAACCTAGAAAAAGAAATGCAGATAAAAGCTGCGAATAGCTCCGATTATAAAGAAGGCGTAAATGCCTTTTTGGAAAAACGACCTGCTAATTTTAAAGGAGAATAGTTGTTTAGTTTTATTTCAATAAAATAAACCAACGTTATAAACATCAGTTTTTTAAATTTGCATTTAAAAAAATGTAATTACTACGTAAACGAACGTACTATTTAAACGAACTATACTTTTGGTATATAGTTAAATTTTAAACCACACATGCCTTCCATTTCTTTACCAGCATCAAGCATATCTAAATCATCAACAAAATATAACCAATCAATTTCAAAATTGATTTTAAATTTTTCGAAGCCTGTGCTTTTTAATAACGAAAATAAATCAAACAAAACTTTAGCTGAGGTTGAGTTAAAATAATCTAAATCAACTTTTAACTTTTTTGTAATATTTGTATTTGTTGATCCAATATCGTTAAGTACATATATGTAATTAAAATAATCATTAAACCACTTAAATACTGGCTCATAATATTTTAATGGGTTTTCGGGTCTGCTTTCGCCAGAAATACTGTATTTATTTTCAACGTGATTTAATAAAATTGTAGGATTTATATCGTCTCCCTTTACATCAAGCGTTTCCATAATTTGTGTTTGAGTTAATTTTAAAATGAATATTAAATAAAAAATTAGTGTTGTGATTTTTAAAATTATAAATACAATTATCCGTGCGTAAAATCATATCAACCAATCCTAAACCTGCGGTATGTACTTCTGAGTAATTTTTATTAGAAATAATTTCGGCTTTTATTTGTTTTAGTTCGTCTTTAGTTTTTGAATTTAAAAAAAGTAATTGTGTATTAATTTGTTGTTTTTGCGTTTCGTTTATAACGTTAACAGTATTAATTACATAACAATCTTCTTGTTGCGATATTATTAATAACGATTTATATTGTAGCATTTCATTTTCTGGAAAGAAATTGTGCTTGATAATGTTTTCAACACATTCGTTAATGGCATTATACACTCTATTTATAATTACAACTGGTTCGTTGTACGAAATTAGTTTTGCTTTTGTAATACCTAACACCTCGTTTAAAACGTATTTATCTATAAAGCCATAATAACTAAACAATACGTTGTTTGTATATAGTATTTCAGAAAGTGACTGCATAATTTTAATAAAATTAATTTATTTTTTTGATACTGCAAACTCTTTTGCAAAATACGTTAAAATTACACTTGCGCCAGCACGTTTTATACTTAATAAAATCTCATCACGAACCCTCTCTCCATCTATCCAGCCTTTTGCAGATGCAGCTTTAACCATTGCATACTCGCCACTTACATTATAAGCAGCAATTGGCAAGGTAAAATTATCGTTTAGTAATTTAATAACATCTAAATAACTTAATGCAGGTTTTACCATTAAATAATCAGCTCCTTCACTAGCGTCTAAATCAGCCTCTAACAAAGCTTCTTTACTATTTGCAGGATTCATTTGGTAGGTTTTTTTATCTCCAAATTTTGGTGCGCTATCCAAGGCATCTCTAAACGGGCCATAGAAAGCACTGGCATATTTTGCAGTATAACTCATTATGCTTACATCTGTAAAATTATTTTCATCTAATGCATCGCGAATGGCTCCTACTCTTCCGTCCATCATATCGCTTGGCCCTATTATATCTGCGCCCGCCTCGGCTTGCGTTAAAGCCATTTTACATAAAATATCTAAGGTTTCATCATTAACAATTTTATTGTTTTTTACCAAGCCATCGTGTCCATCACTGCTATAAGGATCCATGGCTACATCTGTCATAATAACGGCTTCTGGAAATTGTTTTTTTATTTCTTTAATAGCAGATGGATAGAGCCCTTTTTTATTTAACCCTTCGCTTGCTTTTTTATCTTTTAGCGTGTTGCTTATACTTGGAAATAAACAAAATGTAGTTAAGCCAAGTTTTAAACAACTTTCAATTTCTTTTAATAACAAATCTCCACTATATCTATAAATATTAGGCATAGACGCAATTTCCGACTTTTTATTTTTACCTTCTGTTAAAAATAGCGGGAAAATTAAATCGTTTGTTGTTACCCAATTTTCTTGCGTTAAGTTGCGAATAGCCTGTGATTTTCTGTTTCGGCGAGGACGTTGAGGTAAATTATACATAGTGCTAATTTAATATTTTTATTAATTGTAAAAATTCGTTTTGTAAAGTTAAAGTTTTATCGTTGTTATACCAATGTTGTATAGCCAGTGATTTTTCGTCTTTTGTTACATTTTGTTTTAGTAACTGTTGGGTTAAATTTTGCACAGCAACGGGGCGAGGGCCCCAAACAAATTTTTCTATAAACCCTGTACTTGCCGTTAAATCTTTTTCTAAACAAATTAATTTTGGAATGGAGCGGCCGCCATTTGTAAGATATCTATCCATTAACTCTAAATTTTCGTCACGTAAAATTAAACGTAATTCTATGTTTGGGTTTTCTTTTTCAATATAATAAAACACCGGAATGTTTTGTGCCGCATCGCCACACCAACCTTCGGTAATTACTAACCAAATATATTTTTTAGTTACTTTTTGTAATTCGTTTTTTATCTCCTCCGTTAGTATTACCGTTTTATTTAAGCGCCTCATACGTGCCAAGTTTAATTTAGCATAGTTAATATAACTTTCAGATTGATCGTGACCAGTAGTTTTGCCATTAGCCATTAAGGTTTCTAACAAGTTACAGTATTCAGTATAATTTATTGATTTTGATATGTAGTTAGTCATACTGTAAAAGTACTTGTTTATTTTTTTGTTCGTGGTTTAAAAGCCATTCTTTTCGCCATAAATCGCCAGAATAACCCGTTAATGAACCATTTGTTCCAATTACCCTATGACAAGGCACAATGATAGCAAACGGATTTTTGCCATTGGCGGAGGCAGCCGCTCGTATACATTTAGGGTCGCCTAAATTTTTTGCCATTTGTAAATACGAAATGGTTTTTCCAAAATTTATTTTTAGTAGTTCGGTCCATACTTTATTTTGAAATTCTGTTCCAATAAAGTTTAAAGGCAAACTAAACTGTTGCTGTTCTTTATTAAAATAAGCGGTTAATTGTTTTTTAGTATTAGTAAATAAGTCTGAATCTGTAATTTTGTTTTCGTTTTTTATACTTCCTATTTTATCAAAAAACTGGCAACTAAGTAATGCATTTTCGTTAGAAGATAATTCTATTTTGCCAAGTGGAGATGGTAGATAATTATAAAAAATAGCTGGCATTTTAAATTCTTCCTTTCACAATTTCTTCAACTACTGCAGGATCTAATAATGTTGAGGTATCTCCTAAATTAGTAATTTCACCTTCGGCAATTTTACGTAAAATACGGCGCATTATTTTTCCGCTACGGGTTTTTGGTAAACCACTTACTATTTGAATTTTATCGGGTTTAGCAATGGCACCAATTATTTTTGTTACTTCTGCTAAAATTTCTTTACGCAAATTATCGTGATTTTTTGTGGTAGAGGGCGCAATCACATAAGCATAAATACCCTGCCCTTTAATATCATGTGGATAGCCAACTACAGCGCTTTCTACAACATCTGTATGTGAATTAATGGCGCTTTCTACTTCGGCAGTACCAATGCGATGTCCGCTAATGTTCATCACATCATCTACCCTACCCGTAATTCTATAAAAACCATTTTCATCTCTACGGCAACCATCGCCTGTAAAATATAAGCCTGGGTAGGTTTCAAAATATGCTTGTTTACAACGGGCATGATCGCCATAAGTAGTACTAATGATAGAGGGCCAAGGGAATTTTATGCATAAATTTCCTTCTATATTGTTTCCTAAAATTTCGTTTCCTTTTTCATCTACCAATAGGGGCTGAATGCCAGGCAATGGCAATGTTGCAAAACTTGGTTTTGTAGGTGTAACACCAGCAAGTGCAGAAATTAAAATACCTCCTGTTTCTGTTTGCCACCAAGTATCTACAATTGGGCAGTTTTCTTTTCCAATATTTTTATGGTACCAGTGCCAAGCTTCTTCATTAATAGGCTCTCCAACACTTCCTAATACCTTTAACGAATTTAATTTATAGGGCGTTACAAATTCTAATCCACACGCTTCCAAAGCTCGAATTGCCGTTGGCGCTGTATAAAAATGAGTTACTTTATATTTATCAATCACATTCCAAAAACGTCCTGCATCGGGGAATGAAGGCACTCCTTCAAAAATAACAGAACTAACTCCAGCCAATAGTGGGCCGTAAGCTATATAGGAATGCCCTGTAATCCAACCAACATCGGCGGTACACCAAAATAAATCTTTTGAGTCTATATCCAAATTCATTTGAAATACATTTTGAAACGAATAGCAAGTATATACCATATAACCGCCACAGGTATGCACTACACCTTTTGGCTTGCCTGTACTGCCAGATGTATAAAGAATAAACAACATGTCTTCACTATCCATTAACTCAGGCGTACAAAGTTGCGAAGCGTTAGTAACAACATCTTGCCAAATAACATCGCGATTTGTTAGTGTAATAGCTGTATTGGTATGTTTGTATATCAATACTTTTTCAACAGATGGACAGGTTTGTAGAGCTTCGTCAACAACCGCTTTAATCGGAATATCCTTTACGCCACGATAAGCGCCATCTGTAGTTAGCACTACTTTACAATCGCTATCTTGTATTCGTCCTGCTAATGCTGAGGCTGAAAACCCTGCAAATACAACTGAATGAACGGCTCCAATTCTTGCACAAGCCAACATAGCAAAAATAGTTTCTGGTATCATTGGCATATAAATACAAACCCTATCGCCTTTTTTAACACCAAATGATTTTAAAGTATTTGCCACTTTACACACTTCATCATGTAAATTTTGATAGGTAATTATTCTATTAGGCTTATCAACAAAATTTGATTCCCAAATAAACGCTGTTTTATTTGCTTTGGTTAGCAAATGCCTATCAATTGCGTTTTCGGTAATGTTAAATTTGCCGTTAATAAACCATTTAATGTTAGGTTCAGTAAAATTCCATTCCAGTGTTTTTATCCATTTTTCTTTCCATAAAAATTGGTTGGCAATTTCGTCCCAAAACTCCTCTGGATTTTCAATACTTTTTTGATACGCTTTTTTATACTCTTCTAGCGTTTTTAATTGTGACATACATTATTTTTTAATTGTTTGCTTATATACTTTTCTGTTGGCATTAAGCTGCGTTGAATGCGGCTGGCATAATTTATTGAATCAATTATTTCTTTTTGTTTTTCGTCAACAATAAGCTTTTGTTTTGTAATAATATCTTTTTGTTTATTAATTTCTACATTAACTTTAACCTTTTGTTTGTAGCTTTTGTAAACAAAAATAATTAATACAATCATTATTAAAAACGCAACGATAAAAACGTTTAATTGAAATGATTTTTGTTTACTAAGCGCTAATTGTTTTTGAATTTCTAAATCTTTTACTATTAACTCATTGTCCTTTTTTTCGGATTGATACTGGGTTTGCATCATAGCAATTTGTTTACTATTATTTTCGGAATAAATAGAATCGGTGATGGCTTTGTACTCATTTAAATAATAAGCTGAACTATCGGCATTTTTATAGTAGGCAGAAATTACTATTAATCCCTCATAGGCATTTTTTAACCCAGTTAAATAGTTAGTAGATTGAGCTAAATTTTTAGCCAATAAATAATAAGTATGCGATTTAGTGTAATTATTTAATCGCCCGTATGTTAATGCCATGTTTGAATAGAGTTCGGATAAAGCCCTGGGGTCGTTAAAAGACATATACATTGGCAGGACCTGTGTAAACAAATTTAAAGCGTTTTTGTTATCGTAAGCCTTTGAATAGTTTTCGCCCAGTGAAACTAAAGCATCTGCCAATAACAAAGAATCGCCGCATTTTTTAGCATTAATTATAGACTTATTAAGAAAATAATTTGATTTTTGAATTTCATGTACGCTTTGATAACAGCTACCCATATTTAAGCAGCAAGAAGAAATGCCACAATCATCTTGTTTTAGTTCTCTAATTTTTAAAGATTTTTCAAAATAACTTAAGGCTACTTTATAGTTTTTTTGTTGGTAATAAAGTGTTCCCATATTGTTACTCGCTCTTGATATTCCATCATTGTCGTTTAAATATTCGGCAATGGTAAGCGTTTTTAAATAGTTTTTCGTAGCCTCTGCAAAATTACCCAAGTAATCGTAACATACTCCCATATTTGAATATACATCACAAATGCCTTTAGTTTTTGTGTTTAAACCATATAGTATTAATGCCTTTTTTAGATAGGTTATTGCTGAATCATAATTTCCAGAATAAATATTACAAATACCCAAATAATTATTGCCTAAGCCTTCTCCTTTAATATAATTAACTTGTTTTGACTCGTTTAATATTTGCTTTGCATAAAGTTTAGCAGAATCAATATTGCCTTTTAAATGTAGTTTAAAGATTTGCCCAAGTTTAAAAAAATAAATGCTATCTTTTTTTTGTGTAAAACCGCAAACCGACAGCAGAAGATAACTAACAATTAATATTAACTTTATTTGTTTAAGCATTTGTTGTACTCAATTTAAAATTATTTAATTACTCTTATTTTTTAATGTATTTACTTATATATTTTTCTGTTGGCATTAAGCTGCGCTGAATACGGCTAGCGTAATTTATGGAGTCAATTATTTCTTTTTGTTTGTCTTCTAATAATAGTTTTTGTTTAACGACTAAGGTATTTGCCTTTTGTTTTTGCTTAAAATTAATAATGCCAATAATTAAAAAAATTGCTAGCAAAATAGATGCAATAATTACAACTAAATTAATTTGTTTTTGTTTTTCGAGTTTAGTTTTTGATAGTTGTTGTTCTTTGGCCCTTAATTGCTCTTGGTTTTGTTTTTCGAATAAAAATTCTTTTTGAGCAATACCTCTAAGCTGTTCTTCTTGCTTTAAAGATTCGTTAAATTTAAAATAAAGTTTAAAATATTTTAAAGCACTATCGGTATTATGCTTTTTTTCGTATACCATAGAAATATTATTGCAAAGTGTTAAAATAAATTTACTTTGGCCTTGGCTTAAAGCAAGATGATATCCTTTATATGCATATACTAACGAACTATCAAAATTGTTTTGGCTGTTATAAATACTTGAAATGTTTTGATAAACTTCGCACAAAGCAATTTTTCTATCAGATTTTAAATTTAATTTTTCTGCTTCTTTTGAAAGAATTAGAGCCTGTGCATAATCTTTTTTATTAATTAATATCCCTCCTTTATTATTTAATGCAATAGAATAATGAAACTCATCTTTTGTAATAGAAGAAATTTTTAAAGCCAAATCAAGGTAATAAATTGCAGAATCTACTTTATTTATCATTCCATAGGCAGTTGAAAAATCAATATAAATACCGGCGAGTTGATATTTATCTCTATAAAATTTAGCATAATTAACAGCTTTATTATAAAATCTTATTGATGTAGGTATATCTTTTAAATTCATATACGTATAACCAATAGATTGCAGGGATGAAAGAATGTTAAAGGTGTCTTTTTTTGGTTCAAAATACTCTAAGGCCTTAAAATTATATTCGGCCGATTTTAAATAATTACCTTGTTGGAAATAGATTAAACCTATATTATAATATGTTCCAAACTCCTGAGCTGTATCGTTTATAAGTTTTGCTGTATTAATTTTTTCTAAATAATAAAATTCTGCCTTTTTAAATTCTCCTAAATTATAATAAATAGCTCCTGTAATATTATTTGATTTTAATAAAACCTTATAATTACTACTTCGTTTAGCGTTTTCAATAGCTTTACCGGCATAAGCTTTAGCTTTGTTATAATTATTGTCGAAGTAGTATATTTTTGATTTTTTAAAATAAGCGTCTGCTAAAAAAAATAAATTATTCTGCTGCAAACTCAGTAGCTCTAGTTTATTGGCAATAATCAATGCTTGCGGTCTATTATCTGTAACTGCAGCATCGTACTTGTTAATTAAATTTATGAAGGGTAACGAATCGTTTACGTTTTTTTGGCCTAAACAAATACTGTTTAAACTAAATAAACTTATAAATATGAAAAACTTGGCGTACAAAATTTTACCTCATTCAAATATAACAAAGTTATGTTAAAAAAATAGTTATTAAAATCTTATATAAATCAAAAATTGGACTTACTTTTAAGCTATGATTAAAAAATATTTATTACCAGCCAGCCTTGCTATTTTAATGTGTTTTTCTTGCGTTACACATCGTGTGTTTGAAGAAGAACAAACCAAACGTAAAACCTGCGAAATAGAGTTAGCAGCTATTAAAAAATCGGCTCAAGAAAACGAAGCAAAAATTGCCGAATTAAAAGAGCAAATGGTTAAAAACGAAAAAGAAAACATAGGCTTAAAACGCGACACCACTATTATAGGTAGTAATTATCGTAATTTAACCTCTAAATACGACAAGCTAAATCAATTAAACGAACAGTTAATGGATCGTTTAAACAAATTACTAGCTGGTAGCGAAAAAGATAATGGCAAATTAAGTGGCGATTTACAATTAACACAAGAGCAATTATTAAAAAAACAAGACGAACTAAAAGCTTTAGAGGCAAAATTAAATAAACAAAAACAAGATTTAGACGATTTAAATGCACAATTAAAACTTAGAGAAGCGCGTGTAAGTGAATTAGAAGCAATTATTAAACAAAAAGACCAAGCCGCTGCCGATTTACGCAAAAAACTAAGCGATGCCCTAACCGCCTTTGAAGGAAAGGGATTAACCATTACACAAAAAAATGGTAAAGTATATGTTAGTATGGATGAGAGTCTATTATTTGCAAGCGGTAAAACAAATGTTGAATTAAAAGGTGTTGAAGCCTTAAAAACCGTAGCAAAAGTATTAGAGCAAAACCCCGATATTAACGTTATGGTAGAAGGGCATACCGACGATGTACCGATGAAAGGTGCTGGCGAAATAAAAGATAATTGGGATTTAAGTGTGATGAGGGCAACATCTGTTACTAAAATTATGCTAAATGCTGCAAATATTGATGCCAAAAGGATAACAAGTGCTGGAAGAGGGGAGTTTTTTCCGTTAGATGCTGCCAAAACTCCTGAAGCAAGGAAGAAAAATAGAAGAACCGAAATTATATTAACTCCAAAACTAGATGAACTTTTAAAGGTTTTAGGTTCTAATTAAAAAATATAACTATGGCAATGATTAAAGAGTTTAAAGAATTTGTAATGCGAGGTAATGTAATTGACCTTGCAATTGGTGTAATTATTGGTGGCGCATTTAACAAAATAGTTTCGTCTTTAATTGAAGATATAATTACTCCCCTAATGTTAAAACCAGTTTTAGAAGCCGCCAACGTAGCTACCTTACAAGATTACGCATGGCATGGTGCTAAAATAGGCTTGTTTATAAGTTCGGTTATTACATTTATATTAACAGCATTTGTTTTGTTTTTAATAATAAAAGGTATGAATGCCGCTAAACGAAAACAAGAAGCTGCTCCTGCTGCTCCACCAGAGCCTAGTACACAAGAAAAGCTATTAATGGAAATAAGAGATTCATTAAAAAAATGAAATAAATTCTAAACTAAAAAGCCTGTTTGAAAAATCAAACAGGCTTTTTTAATGAAATCAAACTTCTTTATTTTACTTCTTCAAAATCAATATACTCGCCTTCTTTATCCGTACTTTTTTTAACAGCATTTTTTATGTCTTTATCAGCATTAGTACTATGCGTGGTTTGACTTTTAGTAGAATTAGTGCTATTAAATGCAAAGTTTTTTTTAGGAGTTACGCCTTTAAACATAGCAATCAATTTATAAATTAACCAAATAATTATTAATGTCCAAACTAAATCTCTCATAATCTACACTACAAATTTACTAAAAAACTAAAAAACAAACGGTATTATTTGTTAATATAGCATATCTCCCACCCAATTGCCATCATGCTATATTACCACTCAACATTTTAAAGTTAATATTTAACATTTTTAGCCATTATTTTAAAATAAATTTTAATTATCTTGTAACCTTATTACAATTTATTCGTTTTAATGATTGTAATATTTAATACTAATGTTATGAAGCTATTTAAAAAATATAGTGTTTTAGTTTTTTTGATGTTTGCAATAGCAAACGTTAATGCACAAACGGTTTCGCTTGACGACCCTATTGCTGCAATGTTGGATAGTCTTCAAACACAAAAAATGTTTGAAACAGCATTTGCCAAGCCAGTATTTCCTAAAAATAATAAATTTAAATATTCAATAGATAGTATTCCAAAATTTGATGACTATACCTACCAAGCCCGCCTTGCCAAATTAGATGCCGTTTCGCCCTTTGATTTAGTGTATAACGAACACGTAAAAGGATTTATAAACCTATATGCCTTTCGTAAACGCGAAAGCGTAAGCCGTATGATGGGCGTTGCACAGCTTTATTATCCTATGTTTGAAGAAGTGTTAGACCGTTACAACATTCCCTTAGAATTAAAACATTTAGCGGTTATAGAAAGTGCTTTAATACCCTATGCCCGCTCACGTGCAGGCGCTACAGGCTTATGGCAATTTATGTACCCAACTGGTAAAATGTATGGCTTAAATGTTACCTCATACATTGACCAGCGTTGCGACCCTTATAAAGCCACCGTAGCCGCTGCTGAATATTTAAAAAGTCTTTATGGCATGTTTAAAGATTGGCAAATGGTATTAGCTGCCTACAATGCTGGGCCAGGTACCATTAGCAAAGCTATTCGCCGCAGTGGCGGTAAAAAAACATATTGGGAAATTAGGCCGTTTTTGCCTATCGAAACGCAAGGCTATGTACCCGCTTTTATTGCCGCTAATTATGTTATGAATTATGGCGCCGAACATAATATATATGCTGCTGTACCCCGTAAAACATATTTTGAGGTAGATACCGTAGTTGTAAAAGAACAAATGAGTTTTGAGCAAATTGGCCAAGCTTTAGATATTAGTAGCGAGGAAATTTTATATTTTAACCCACAATATCGTAAAAATATTATACCCGCTGGCGGTAATGCAATGTGCTTACCCAAAGCAAAAATTGGCATTTTTTTAAACAATGAACAAGATATTTATGCTGCTATAAAAGCGCAACAAGGTCAAAGCCAATTAGTAGAAACGTTAGCTGAAGTTAAAAAAATACATACTGTACAAGCGGGCGAAAAACTAAGCAGCATTGCTCGTAAATATGGTGTTACCGTTACGGATTTACGAACTTGGAATTATGTGGGAAAAAGGGGTGTAAAGGCTGGTAAAAAATTAACTGTTTATGTAAAAGAAAACTCTTCAGCAGCAACTAAATTAGAAATAAAGGCAGAAAGCAAAAACGAACAAAACATAGCCTCTACCAACAACGATGGTACGGATGCAAAATTATTGACTGAAAATAACTCAAAAAAAACAACAGAGTTTATTTATCACAAAGTAAAAAAAGGTGAAACGCTTTATAACGTATCTAAAAAATACAATGTTGCTTCAGCCGAACTTAAAGCCCTAAACAATTTAAGTAATAGTGCCTTAACAATTGGGCAATTATTAAAAATTAAAGAAAAATAATTTTTAATCTAAGCCCTTTAAACAATCTTGTATAGCTGTAAAACTAGGTAAATCAGTAGCATTCTCAAGTATCTCACTGTGTTTTAAAATACCATTTTTATCAATTACAAAAACACTGCGTTTACTTACGCCTTCAGTTCCAAAAATAAATTGGCTATATAAACAATCGTAGGCTTTGCTAACTACTTTATTAAAATCACTCAATAAATCAAAATTTAATTTTTGTTCTTCCTTATATTTTGCCAAGGCAAATAACGAATCTACCGAAATTCCAATAACCACAGCATTTAATTGTTCATAAACAGAATAATTATCGCGTATGTTACACAATTCGGTGGTGCAAGTGCCCGTAAATGCAAGCGGAAAAAACAAAACAACAACATTTTTACCTTGGTAATTGCTTAAACTAATTTCTTTTTTTTCGGTATTAAAAAGGGTAAAATTTGGCGCCTGTGTATTAATTGTTAAACTCATATTAATTTTTTTGTTAATGATTTGATTGAATACAAAATTACAATTTAATGGTATAAAACTAAAATATTTTTTTACACATTATTACTCATTTCAAAACAAAATTATACATAACAATTTAATAGGAAAAAAAAGTGTCCTCGTTTAAAGCTGACGCTGTATTTAATGGCAAATATAGTATTGAAAAAGTAGCGCAAGAAATAATTGAAAATAAAAAAGGGACTTCTCAAATAAAATTGAGTAATCCCTTTTTATTACTTAAAGGTTAAATTTATTAATTATTATAAATGGCTTTTTTATCACTTATAACACTTAATGAATTAAAGCCAAATTAATATTTAGGATATAAAATGAGCTTCTGAGCTAATTGGTATGCTTAATATTTTAGAGATTAAACAATTTTTTTCTGCATCTTTTGTTATGGCGGTAAATTCATCGGCATTTATCCCTATAACAGAACCAGTAATTTTTAAATGAACGCCAGTAATTGACAAACCTTCCATTGACACCGAAGCTTCGGTATCTAAAGCCGTTGGATTAAGGCCTTTTTGCGTTAAAATTGCGCCTACTGCCATTGTAAAACAACCGGCATGTGAGGCCGCTAATAGTTCTTCAGAATTTGTTCCTGTTACTCCCTCTTCAAAACGAGTTTTAAAACTGTAATTTGTTTTGTTTAAAATTCCGCTTGGCGATGTTAATTCACCTTTACCATCTTTTAAAGTTCCTGCCCAATGTGCTTTTGCTGTACGTTTCATGTTTTTGTATTTTTAGTTGTTTATATTATTTTTTATTTTGTGTTCATTTTTATATAACTGTTATCCCTTAATCTTTTTACATTTAGACTTTCTAAATCAGTACCATTATTGTTATTTCCTATAACTTAACCACATTGCCGCTAATGATTGCAAAGGTAGTTTTTGTTATTAATATTATAAAAAACAATTCCCAAATATTAATAAAACTTAATATTAAAAAAATAGCATTATTTAAACTTAGCTAACCACATATTTTGGTAAAGGTTATTTTTATCATACTCTTCGGCTTGTTTTTCAATATTAAAATAACGTTTACCTCTTGGGTCGTTTCCTACGCCAGCCTGATATGCCCAATTGCCCCAATTACTGCAAACATCATAGTCAATGAGTTGTTGCTCAAAATAAGCTGCACCATAACGCCAATCAAGTTTTAGGTCGTTTACTAAATAACTTGCTACATTTTGTCTGCCTCGGTTACTCATAAAGCCAGTATGTTTTAGTTCAAGCATATTCGCATCTACAAAATCAACCCCAGTTTTACCATCTATCCATTTTTGTAATATGTCCTCATTATGATTGAGTAAGTATGAATCGCTGTCTTTAATGCCAGCAAGCATAAAAAATTTATTTCTATGTTTTTTCATCATAAAGCGAAAATAATCACGCCACAATAATTCAAATACTAACCAATAAGTTGATTCATTTTCGCCATTATTTACTTCATATTTTTTGAGTTCATAATAAATTTCTCGAGGCGATAAACAGCCTTGCGCTAACCAAGCTGAAAATTTAGAAGAGTAATCGGCGCCACGTAATTCGTTACGCGTTTCTTTATATTTTGAAATTGCTTTACTCTCCGAAAAATAATAATGTAAACGCTTGTAGCCTTCAGTTTCTCCGCCTTTAAAATCGAAGCATCTACGGTCATCTGAAGCAACCGATTTTAAATCTAATTGTTCCAGCCTTGGTAATTCTAAGGGTTTTATTTCTGGAGAGCATATCGCTTTTGGAGTATCAAAAACTGGACGAATACTTGATTCTTTTTCGGTTTTTTTTCTGAAACTTGTAAATACATCTGGTATATCTTTTATTGAAAAAGGTAAATCTTCGGCATGATATAAGGTACTTGTACTAAATGCTTCCAATACACAATTTACTTTCCATAATTCTTTTTCAACTAAGGCTTCTGTATTTTTTTCTTCGTAGGCCACTTCTTTTTTTGCATAAATTTTTTGAGCACCATATTTATTTGCAAGTTTTAATAACTCTTCGGCTGGGTTTCCTCTCAATATCAATAGTCCGGAACCCAATGCTCTTAATTGATTATCTAAATCTCTTAGTGACTCTAATAAAAAATTTGCTCTAAAATTTCCAATTTTTTTAAATCCAAATTCTGTTTTTTTAAAATGAGAATTATCAAAGCAATACACAGGCAGAATCTCGTCGCTATGACTAATAGCATTTACAAGAGTTTCATTATCATGTAAACGCAAATCGGTTTTAAACCAAACAATTGATTTTCGCATATTATAAAGAGTTAATGTTTTTTAAATAAAATTCAGCTTGTTGCAATAAATCGGCTTTAGCCTGAGGTTCCATGCGTTTCCAAACATTGTACATCATGCCAATGCGTGGATTTTTAGCTAATTTATTTTCGTGTTTATCATAAAAATTCCAATATAAACTATTGAATGGACAGGCTTTTTCACCCGTTTTAATTGCTTTTTTATAATAACAACTTCCACAATAGTGACTCATTTTATCAATATAAGCTGCTGAACTTACATAAGGTTTTGAACCTATAATTCCACCATCGGCAAATTGACTCATGCCTCTTGTATTCGTAATTTCAACCCAATCCAGGGCATCAATGTAAATTCCCAAATACCATTTATCTACTTCGTCTGGATGAACCCCTGCCAATAAAGCAAAGTTTCCAGTTATCATTAAGCGCTGGATATGATGTGCGTATGCAAACTCAAGTGACTGTTTTATTGAATGGCTTAAACATTTCATTTTTGTTTCGCCAGTCCAATACCACTGTGGTAATTTTTCACTATGGTTAAAGTAATTCATACTTGCAAACTCGGGCATTTTTAACCAATAAATACCTCGCATGTATTCTCTCCACCCTAATATTTGCCTAACAAACCCCTCTAATTGATTGTATAAAATTTCTTCAGGACGTTTTTGCCATTCGGAAATAGCGGCATTAATAACCTCTAAAGGAGATAACATTTTTGTATTCATTGAAAACGATAAACGAGAATGATAGAGTGACCATTCGTTTGGCGTCATGGCATCTTCATAAGTTCCAAATAAGGGTAAGCACTCTTCAATAAAAAAAGTTAGTAACTCTAACGATTGTATTCTATTTACTGGCCACACAAACTGTTTTGCGTTGATGCTTCCAATAGTTTTAACGGATGTTTTCTTAATTTCACTTACAATTGAAGTCACATCATTTTCAAATACTAATGGCGCAGTGCATTTATGGTTAGTAGGTAATTTTTTACGATTGTCTTTGTCATAATTCCATTGCCCTGTTAAAGGCTCAGTACCTTGCATAAGTACCTGATGCTTTTTGCGCATGTGGCGATAAAAGCTTTCCATTAAAAACATTTTTTTTCCTTTAAAAAAATCACCTAATTCTTTGCGCGTACTTAAAAAATGCTCGCTGTCGTAACTTTTATATTCAACCGTTAATGTTTTACAAAAATTCAGTAAATGCTCATTAAGCCTGTATTCATCGGGTAATTGATATTCGAAACAATTAAACTTATATTCGTTAATAAGCTGGGTAATGTTTTTATCAAAGCTTTGCTTATTAATTTTGTCATTTAATGAAATGTAAATAACGTTATGGTTTTTTTCTTTTAATTCCTGAGCGAAATTTTGCATGGCGGCAAAAAAACCAACTATTTTTTGAATATGATGTGTCGCATAATCCGTTTCACTTCTTATTTCCATTAACACATAGGTAATAGTATTATCTACAGTTTTAAACCATGAATGTTGGCTGTTCAATTGGTCGCCTAAAATTAAACGAAGTATTTTTTTAGTTGGCATTTATTTTTTATTTGGTGTTTTGTTTCGGCATTTATCGCTACAATATTTTACAGAATCCCAATTCTTTTCCCATTTTTTTCTCCAACTAAAGGGCTTAATACAGGTAATACAAATTTTAGTTGGCAAATTTTCTTTTTTAACTCCTCTCATTTTATATTTTTTTCTTTTCCATGCTACGCTGATTTCTGAACCTTCCGCTAAAAAAACCGAATCGGCTTTCGCCTGATTTAAGAAAGCAAAATCATGTCCGTAATTAGCTTTAAAATCACAATCTATGGTTGTTTCTGTTACATCGTTTATCCTCCAGCTTGGATGATGAATTGAATACTTCTCAGTAATTAGTTCACTCACTTTTGTATAGCCGTAATAATGTTCAAAAATAAACTCCTCAAAGCTGCCTTTAGTCATGGCTTTAGGCGTATTGTTTGCAGTTATATTTAAACTATTCCATTTATTTTTAACAAACCATTGATAGGTAATTTTTTTTGTATTGGTATTTATTTCCCAATGATGTTTTGTTGGAATAGAAATATAATGTTCTTTATACAGTTTGTTTGCTAACCAAGCAACCGCCTTATAAGGAACTGTTTCATTAATAAAAACAACCCCTCTATGCGTTTCATTATTTATGGTTTGTTTTACGTAGAAACGCAAATTAACTTCTTCAAAAGTGCCTAAGTAGGGAATTGGTATTTTAAAAATACGCGTATTCTTAAACATAAATCCTACCAAGCTAACATAAGCTTTGTTGTTATATAAATCTACCTCAACACCTTTTGGTAAATAATTTTTTAAAACTTCTGCAGGCACAGCATAGTTCGCCATAATAATATTTTCCCAATTTGCATTTAAAAAATTCGTCATGTTACCTAACGTTTAGTTCAATATTTATAAAACTACCAGAGCTATTTGTAACAGTTACAACAAATAAAGTAGTTAAAATATAGAATATTAATTTTATGAGTTCATTCATTTTTTATTTCGTGTTAAATGTGAGGTAGGGTTGTTAACGTGTTTTTTTTAAATACGTTTACCCTCTAATTTTACTGCATCACCTTTTCTATAATTCCAAACAATATCACTAGCGTATTTTCTACTTTCTTCAATATCTACAATGGGTGCAGGATAATCGACACCTATTTCGCACGCATATAATTGTTGCTCCATAAAAGACAACTTCCAGGGCTCGTGAATAAGATGTGCTGGAATAGCCGCCAATTCTGGCAACCATTGTTTTATAAAAATACCTCCCGCATCATGATCTTGCGAATTTTTTATAGGATTATAAATACGAATGGTATTAATACCTGTAACGCCACTTTGCATTTGTAACTGAGGATAATGAATACCAGGCTCATAATCTAAAAACTGACGGGCTAAAAAATGCAATTCTCGCCAATCTTGCCAAAGGTTAAAAACAAAAAAAGAAACAACCATGGCACGCATTCTAAAATTAATATAACCAGTGGCTACTAAACAACGCATGCAAGCATCAACCAACGGAACACCTGTTTTACCTTGTTGCCAGGCTTTAATATAAATTTCATTTTTAGGTTTTACTAAATTATCGTAAGCCTTATTTACATTTTCAAATTCCATTTGGCATTCGTCTTCAAACTTTTGCATAAAATGGCAATGCCAATGTAAACGCGATATAAAATTACTTAAAGCACGTTTATTGTCTGAATTAGTATAATGCTGTTTTGTATATTGATATACCATTCGCATGCTAATATTACCATACGCTAGGTATGGTGATAAACGGCTACATCCTTTTCTACTTAATAAAGGTTTAGAAATATGTTTGCTATAATTTACATACCGTTGTTTTACAAAACTTTGCATATAACGCCAAGCAAGGGTTTCGCCTCCTTGTTGAAAATTTTTATTTGGTGTACTAATTTCTGTGGGTAAATCTTTTCCTTTAAGTTGATGATAAAGTTCATCGTTTAACTGTAAAATAGTCCAATTGGTTTCGTTTACTAATTTTGGTGCGTCACTCATTTTTGCTTGCCAACGTTCATCCCAATTAGTACGTGATTTTAATTTACGAATAACGCCGTGTAATTGAGATTCTTTCCAAGAAATGAAATTTTGTTTACAAAACTGATGCATTAAAATATCTCTATCATAACTTAATTTGTTGCCAACTTCTTGATGTGAAAAAATAGTTTTTATGTTATAGCTATTAGCAAGTTGCATAAATACTGGCAAAACTTCATTATGAAATATATATAACTCGGCATTTATATTTTTTAATTTTTGCTGCATATCTTGTAACGATTCATAAACAAAACGCCAATGTCTTGTATCACTATCATCGTGGGACATTAAGGAAGGTTCAAAAAAGTACAATAATAAAAGAGGAAGTTTTTGTTGCTGAGCTAAATATAAAGGTTCGTGATCTGTAAAACGTAAATCTCGCTTAAACCAAACTATATTTATTTCTTGTTTTAACACGTTAGTTATATTCCTTTTAAATAACAAATAGTGGTTATTAGTGTGAGATGCTTTAAGCTGCTTTAAAGCATTAAACCCTGATGATTTATTTGTTTAACAAATTTACGTAAATATTAAACAAAATAGTTATCTTTGTTTAATATATTTTTATACTATATAATTTATATTTTTAATTTGTAAAAAAATATTTCTCCTTTAAAAACATGCCTAACAAAATTATAGAAGTAAAGAGTTTAAAAAAAAATTACGGTAATTTTAATGCGGTAAATAATATAAGTTTTGATGTATACGAAGGGAATGTATTTGGTTTTTTAGGCCCTAATGGTGCTGGTAAGAGCACTACTATACGTATTCTTTTATCATTAATACGTGCTAGTGGCGGCCATGTAAAGCTGTTTGGAAAGGATATTAACACAGATAGAAATTTTATATTAAGTAAAATAGGCTGTATTGTTGAGAAGCCTGATTTTTACAAATATTTATCGGCTGAAAAAAACATTGAACTATTTGCACGTATGAGTGGGCTCAACGTAAACAAACGTAAAGTATACGAACTACTTGAATTTGTTGGGCTCAGAGGTAGAGAAAAAGATAAACTAAGTGGTTTTTCGCATGGCATGAAACAGCGCTTGGGCGTTGCTCAAACGTTAATACATAACCCCGACTTAATAATTTTAGATGAACCCACTACTGGGCTAGATCCACAAGGAATTATTGATATTCGTAATTTAATTTTGCAATTAAAAAACGAAAAAAACAAAACGGTTTTGTTGTCTTCCCACATATTATCAGAAATTGAATTAATAGCAGACAGGATGGTAATAGTAAATAAAGGTGAAACTGTTATTGAGGGGAGTGTACAAGACTTATTAAATGCCCAAGAATTAATTGTAGCTTTTACAGTTGATAATGTTACTCTAGCAAAACAGATTTTAGAACAAAATAAAATAGCCAACTTTACTTGCCATAATAATGAAATTTTAATGCATACATCGCAATTACAAAGCGCTGAAATAAATAGGCTATTTTGTTCTAAAGGTATTAATGTGTTTTCAATGGAAACCAAACGAAAATTAGAAGATTATTTTTTAAAACTTATTAATCACTAATGTTTTTTAAAAGCACCTATAACGAATTAATTAAAATAGCGGCAAAGCCTCGTAGTTACTTGGGTTTAGCTGCCATCACCTTAATTGTAGGTTTAATTTTATTGGCCATGAAGTTAGATGGAGGAATGTATATTTCGCTACTAACTGGTCCGTTTGAACAATCACTTACATTTGAAGGGAATTTATTAAATGGGAATTTAGTGGGTTTTATAATATTACAAATGCTAATTATACATGTTCCTTTATTAATTGCATTTGTTACAGGTGATTTAATTTCGGGCGAAGCGGCTATGGGAACAATACGTATGCTTTTAACCAAGCCCATATCACGTACTAAAATTTTATTATCAAAATATTTAGCAGGTTGTATTTATACCTTTTTTGTTTTACTATGGCTAGCGTTTATGGCACTAATTGTTGGTAAATGGTTATTTGGTGCAGGCGATTTGATGGTGTTAAAAAGTGATGGCTTGGTAGTGTTACAGCAAAACGATGTTGCATGGCGTTTTTTATATGGTTTTATAATTGCTTTTTTATCTATGGTAATGATCGCCACCTTATCGCTTACACTTTCGTGTTTTTCTGAAAACTCTATAGGGCCAATTGTTTCAACTATGGGTGTAATTATTTTATTTACAATTGTAGGCACTATTGAAGTTCCACTATTTGATAGTATTCGTCCTTATTTATTTACAACACATATGGCTGCTTGGCGTTTTATGTTTGACGAACCCTTGCAACTTAAAGATCTTTGGTTTTCAATATTTGTTTTATTAGCTCACATACTTATTCTTTTAGCAGTAGCATTATATAAATTTAATAAGAAAGATATTTTATCATGATACAAAATAAAAAATCTATTTATCTATTAATTCTAAAAAAAATTAGTCCTGTTTTTTTTATTTTGTTAGGCTTAAATGCTAATTCACAAAGCCCTTCAGCCAATCAACTAATTCATAGGGTATATACACAATTGCAAAAAGCTAAAGATTATAAGGTTGATGCCAACATCAAAGTTGACTTACCATTTATAAGAATGTTACCTATTAATGCGAAAATATATGTAAAACAACCTAATAAATTTAAAGTAGAATCTAAAAGTATTGCGATTGTTCCTAGGCAAGGCTTCGATCAATTAAACAAAATTTTAAGTGATACCAATCAATTTACTTCTATTACCCAAGCTAAAGAATTGGTTGGTAAAGTACCTTCACAGATAATTAGTTTAATTCCTTTACAAGATACAAGCGATTTAATTTTAGCAAAACTTTGGATAGATATAAAACAAAACTTAGTAATTAAATCATTACTTACTACAAAATCAAATGGAACAATCCTTACCGAATATAGCTATGGAACTAATGCTAATTTTGGTTTACCAGATATAATGATTTTTACAGTTGATATTAAAAAATTTAAAATACCAAAAACAATTGCTGCCGATATTAATACTAATTCTAAAAAACAAGATGATAAAGACAGAAAAAATAAGAAGGGTAAAATAATTATTACTCTCTCTAATTACCTTATTAATAAAGGGATAGGGGATGCTGTATTCGTAAAGTAATTTTTTATTAAGCTATTTTATGTTTTATTTTTTAGTCAATTTTTGTAGGATGTGTTAGTTCGCTTAAAGCTGTATTTGGCTTTGCATAACTTAGCCTAGATAATTTTTGTGTTGTGTGGTAGCTATCCAATCCGCTACAAGTAATCGTTCCAGCTTTTTCTAAATCTAAAAAGCCATCGGGCTGTAAACAATCATTTGGATAATATATATGTTTAATTTCGCCAATAATAAAAATAGTTCCGTTAATTTTTAAATCAATTTTTTCTTTAAACTCAACTCCAATTTTTATATTTGATTCTAAAACATAAGGAGCAAAAAAGTCATCTACATAATTTTCAGTAAGTCCAGTTGCCTCAAATTCAGAAATCTCTATGGGATAACGTGCTGCGGTTTGATGCGCTTGCTTAAAAATAGTTTCGTTTAAATGATTTATGGTATAATAATTTGTTTCTAAAATATTTTGTAAAGTATGCCTATCGACAGAATCGGGACGGACTATAAAGCCTATCAATGGTGGGTTAGCGCCAATATGTACAATGGAATTAAAGATTGCTAAATTACTCTGCTTAACATTATTTGTTGTGCCAATTAAGCACACACTTTTAAAACCACCCAAGCTGTTTATAAAAGCTACTCGGTATTGCTTTTCTAGTGCTAAAATTTCATCGCTAGCTATATGTGTTGCTGTTTTCATGCCTATTAAATTTTTAACGCCCCCATTCCACCGTCTACTGCTAATATCTGCCCAGTAATCCATGATGATTTTTCGGTTAATAAAAAGGTGATAGACTGAGCCAACTCATCGGCTGTACCTACTTTTTTTAAAGGATTCCGTTTTTGCGATGCCTCCATTTTATCAGCGGTATTTGTAAATCGATCTGCCAATGGCGTTAACGTTAATGAGGGTGCAATAGCATTTACGCGAATAGTGGGCGCAAGTTCAGCAGCTAAAGCCTTCGTTAAGCCCTCTATTGCTCCTTTAGCCATAGCAATGGA
>JAYTRS010000016.1:0-22062 GCA_043746065.1 Bacteroidota bacterium
AATTCACTAAATACTTTATGGGAACACAATAAGGATGATATTAATTGCAAATTTTATTACGGAATGTGTTATTACAATAAAAATAATTTTAGTGAAGCAAAAAAACAGTTTGAAGATTGTATTACAAACCCAAACAATACCTTTATACAAGAAGCTCAATATTACAATGCCCTATGTTTAATAGAATTAGGGAGTATTACCGAAGCAAAAACGCAACTAAAACAAATTGTAGAAGATGCTGAATTTTACTCTCAAAAAGCATTAATTAAATTAAGCGAATTAAAATAGCGCCCATTTATAAATTAGTTTTAACAAACTATTTTTAGTTAAATTTATACCATGTTTACAATTGATACTCACACCCATATTATTCCCAAGCACATTCCCGATTTTAAAAAACAGTTTGGATATGGCGACTTTATTCAACTAAACCATTATCAAAAAGGTAAAACGTGGATGATGCAGGGCGATGTAAAGTTTAGAGAAATTTTAGCCAACTGTTGGGATGCGGAAATTCGCATACAAGAAATGGCACAACACAAAGCGGACATGCAAGTTATTTGTACCATACCTGTAATGTTTAGTTATTGGGCAAAAGCAAAAGATTGCTTGGAGGTAAGTAAATTTCTAAACGATGATATTGCACTAACAGTTTCCAACTTTCCTAATAAATTTATTGGCTTAGCAACTGTGCCTATGCAAGATACGCAACTTGCCATTAAAGAGTTAGAACGCTGTATGGCAAATGGTTTTAAAGGCGTACAAATTGGAAGTAATGTAAATAATTTGAATTTGAGTGAAACGCAGTTTGATGAATTTTTTGCTGCTTGCGAAAAATTAAATACCGCCGTTTTAATTCACCCTTGGCAAATGATGGGGCAAGAACACATGGCAAAGTATTGGCTGCCTTGGTTGGTGGGAATGCCTGCTGAAATTAGTCGTGCTATTTGTAGTTTTATTTTTGGTGGTATTTTCGAAAAATATAAAAACCTTAAAGTGTGTTTTGCACATGGTGGTGGCTCTTTTTTACCAACACTTAGTCGTATTGTACATGGTTGGGAATGCCGGCCAGACTTGGTTGCAATAGATAACCCCATTAACCCAAAAGAATATTTAGGCAAATTTTGGGTAGATAGCCATGTGTGCGATCATAAATTATTACAGTACATTATTGATATGGTTGGCCCTGATAAAATTATACAGGGTAGCGATTACCCCTTTCCTTTGGGCGAAGCCATACCTGGCGAATTAGTACGTACAGCGCCCATAAGTAGTTTAGAAAAAGAAAAGATTTTAGGCTTATCTGCTAAAAATTGGTTAGGCCTTAGCTAATACAAAAAAGGTTTTATTAAAGGGTCGTTTAATTCGCCTTGAGAGGGTAGTGGCGATAACTGAAAATATTGTCTTAAATTTTCATCTAATTGCTGGATAGATACCGCTAATTGTTCATATAAAAACTGTTTTTTTACAACAACAATTTTTGTGGTTTCGGTTTCTTTTAACACCACAGCTTTACGTTTTCTATCTTTAATTTCCTGTTGTTCGGTTAAAAAATATTTATTTACTACAAAAAATACAAAAGTACTGCCATTTGTATTTTGAGATATACTAATCGGAAAATCAAATTCAGAACCAGAGATTGATTTAACGCTCAGGTAATTTTTAATAAAGTAAGGAAAAGGTTTTTTTAATTGATGTCCAAATTTATTTTTTAAAACAAAGGCCATTTCATTCCCTATATTTCCTTTTTCTGTTTCGTATTTGGCTGAGTCTTCTTTTATAAAACCAATAGATGAATTATACACATTATCTTTATCTGCCAATAAATAAAAATTTTCTTTCATTTCAATTGTTGGATTAACCGTCATATTTGTATCTAAAAAAATATTTGTTCTATGTCCATTTAATAGGCTATCGCTACTATTACTATAAATAAAATAAAGTTTACAAAACTTAAAATTATCAATAAAAGCAATCATTGTATTTTTATTGATAGCATATTGTTCTAATAATTTTTGCTGCGCTAATTTTGTATTTCCCTGTTGTGTTAAAGCGTCAATTAGTTTTTTATTTGTTTTTAAACGCACCACTAAAGCGCCTGTTTTAAATTGGTGTATTTGCCAAGCGCTTATTACATTTCGGCGTTTAGCATATTTTTCAAATTGCTTTGGGTCTTTATAATCGCTATAATCTGTAGCAATAGCATCACTTTGTGAAAAAGTAAATTGTTGTATTAAAAACAAAATACAAAAAAATAAAACTCTATTTAACTTCGCTACCATTATTAATTTGTGTTTTGGTTGGGGATATAAAACTTAATTCGCCATCGGCATTTTCTGCCATTAAAATCATTCCTTGGCTTTCAATACCTTTTATTTTACGAGGGGCTAAATTAGCCAATAAACATACTTTTTGTCCTATAACGTCTTGCGGCTTATAATAAGCTGCAATACCACTAACCACAGTACGTGTATCTATACCTGTATCTAAAGTAAGCTTTAATAATTTATCTGTTTTTGGAACGATTTCGGCAGCAACAATTGTAGCTGTTCTTATATCCATTTTTGTAAAATCATCAAAAGTTGTTTCGGCTTTAATTTCTTTTATTGTAGCAGGAATGGCATTATCTAGTTTGCTTTGTTGTAATTTATTTAGTTGTAATTGAATAGAATCATCTTCTACTTTTGCAAATAATAATTCTTCTTTATTTATAGTGTGTCCGCTATGAATATTAGATGTTTGTAAGGCTGCATTCCAATTTAATGGTTGAATATTTAATAAACCAAATAATTTTTTAGATGTAAATGGTAAAAAAGGTTCGGCTAATATTGCCAAATTACAAGAAATCTGAAGTGCAATATTCATAATGGTTTTAACACGCTCTTCATCTGTTTTAATAAGCTTCCAAGGTTCTGTTTCTGCTAAATATTTATTCCCAATTCGGGCAACATTCATCCATTCGGTAATGGCTTCTCTAAATTTAAATTGCTCAATGGCTTTGCTAATTTTTTGAGGAGCACCTGCCAATTCTTCAAGGGTTAGTAAATCTTCTTTGGTATAATTTGTAGCAATTGGCACTTTGCCTTCGTAAAATTTATGCGTTAAGACTAGTGTTCTATTTATAAAATTTCCAAAAATAGCTACCAACTCACTATTATTTTTTGTTTGAAAATCTTTCCACGTAAAATCATTATCTTTTGTTTCTGGTGCATTAGCGCACAATGTGTAGCGCAATACATCTTGCTGTCCCTTAAATTCTTGTAAATACTCGTGTAACCACACTGCCCAATTGCGTGAGGTAGAAATTTTATCTCCTTCTAAATTCAAAAATTCGTTTGCAGGAACATTATCAGCCAAAATAAATTCACCATGCTCCATTAACATCGCCGGAAAAATAATGCAGTGAAATACAATATTATCTTTTCCAATAAAATGTATTAAACGGCTATCGTCTTTTTTCCAATAATCTTCCCAATTGTTTGGCAATAACTCTTTTGTAGCACTAATGTAGCCAATAGGCGCATCAAACCAAACATACAACACTTTTCCATCTGCACCTTTTACGGGTACAGGTACGCCCCAATCCAAATCACGCGTCATGGCTCTTGGTTGTAATCCATCACCACTTTCTATCCAACTTTTACATTGCCCATAAACATTGGCTTTCCAATCTTTATGTTGTTCAATATATTCTTTTATTTTAGGTTGTAATTTATCTAAAGGCAAAAACCAATTTTTTGTTTCTTTCAAAATTGGTTTGCTGCCACTTAACGTCGACTTTGGATTTATTAAATCTGTAGCATTTAAAGTGCTACCACATTTTTCGCATTGGTCGCCATAAGCATTAGGGTTAGCGCACTTTGGACAGGTACCCGTAATGTATCTATCTGCTAAAAATTGGTTTGCTGTCTCATCAAAATACTGTTCGGTAATTTGTTCGGTAAAGCTACCTTTGTTATATAAAGTACTAAAAAAATCAGAAGCGGTTTGATGATGAATTTTAGAGGAGGTTCGCGAATAAACATCAAACGAAATACCAAATTCATTAAAGGCATCTCCCATTATTTTATGATATTTATCTACCACTTGTTGTGGCGTACTATTTTCTTTTTTAGCCTTAATAGTAATTGGTACACCATGTTCATCACTTCCACAAACAAATTTTACATCATGTCCAATACTTCGTAAATACCTTACATAAATATCGGCTGGTAAATAGCAACCCGCCAAATGCCCAATATGAACAGGTCCGTTGGCATAGGGTAAAGCTGCGGTAACAAGCGTGCGTTTAAATTTTGTCATATTATTAAAGTACAAATCGTTGGTTTAAAATTATACTAACGGTTTGCAGTTATGTAATTTATAATGTTAATTTTGTATAAAGATAGTATAAAAATTATATTTAACGATGGGTAAAAATAACGAAATTTGGAAATCGGTTTTGGTAAATTCTAAAAAAACAAATTTGCCTTTAATAGTTTCTTCTAGCGGACTTTACGGAATTAAAAAACCAAAAGGCGAGGTAGAAGTGCGCGTTAAAAAAATTAAAAATGGCAATGTTCGCCATAAAATAAGAGTTGGCAAAACTGCATATTCATTATCGCTTGCAAAAATTGTAGCCACAGCATTTGTTAAAAAATCAAACGCTAAACAAAGTATGATTATTCACAAAGATTATGATTATACAAATAATAGCGCCAGTAATTTAAAATGGGTAACGCCTAAAGAACACAGAGCGCACAGTAACAAAAGCCCAAATACATTATTAGCTCGCAAAAAAAAGGCATTTACCAAAAGTGTACACAATAGGGTATTAAATGAAAAAAGCGTTGTTGAATTAAAAAAAATGATTTGGGATCCAAAACGCAATTTATCTTATGCGCAGTTGGCCAAAAAATTTGGTGTATCGCAAATGCAAATTTATCGCATAAAAAGTGGAGAAATTTGGTTTCATGTAAAAGTTGAAAATGAGCCTTTTAATGCACGCTACGAAGAGAATTTAAAAAACATTGCTTACCAACAAAAAAACAAGTTGCTAAACAAAGAAGAGATTAAAAAGAAAGATAAAGATGTGAAGGGGCTGAAGAACAAAAAGAAAAAAGAAAAAAGAAAAAAAAACTAAAAAAGAAAAAACACTAATGATTGTGCCACCCTATTTAAAAAAAGGTGATACCATACTAGTTATTGGTACCGCAAGAGCAAGAAACAAAGAGCAACTATTGCCGGCTTTTGCTATTTTAAAAAAATGGGGCTTAGTTGTTGAACTTGGGGAAAACCTATTTAAAACACATCATCAATTTGCAGGAACTGATGCAGAACGAACACACGATTTGCAATGGGCCATAAATCATAAAAGCGCAAAAGCCATTTTAATTGCGGGCGGAGGTTATGGTACGTTAAGAATAATTGACTCCGTAAACTTTTCTCCCTTAAAAAAATATCCTAAATGGTTGATTGGCTATAGCGATACCACTGTTATTCACAGTCGATTACAAAAATTAAACATTGCTTGTATTCATGGTACAATGGCGTTTCAATTTTCTAAAAACAAAATAGCTACCACTTCTATAAAAAAATTATTGTTTAACGAAGCTGTAAAATACTTTATACCAAAAAATAAATTAAACAAAATAGGTACTGCTCAAGCTCAAATTGTTGGGGGGAATTTATCGTTGTTATATGCGTTAAGTGGGAGTGTTGATGATTTAAACACAAAAAATAAAATTTTATTTATAGAAGATTTAGACGAGCAATTATATCATATTGATAGAATGATGTTGCAATTAAAACGTAGCGGAAAATTAAAAGACATTAAAGGACTTATTGTTGGTGGCATGAGTGACATGAAAGATAACGCTATACCATTTGGAAAAACAGCTGAAGAAATTATTTTAGATGCTGTAAAAGAATATAATTACCCTGTTTGTTTTGATTTTCCTTCAGGACATATTGAAAAAAATATGGCTATTTACATTGGAAAAACAGCTAGCCTATTAGTTGAAAAAAATAAAGTACAATTTAATTACCTATAATATGATTTGTAAAACCATAGACAATTTAGATATTTATTACGACGTGCAAGGCAACTTGCAAAGTCAAGAGACGTTGGTGTTTTTAAACGGGCTAACACAATCTACCATGTCGTGGTACTTTGTGTTGCCGTATTTTAAAGAAAAATATAAACTTATTTTAATTGATTTTATTTTTCAGGGGCAAAGTGCCAAAGACGCCGAGTGGCGAAATTTTGATACACATGCGCAGGACGTTAGTGCCATTCTAAACATCGAAAAAATTAATAAAGCTACCGTTATCGGCTTGTCCTATGGCAGTTTGGTGGCCCAGCATTTTGCAGTTTTATATCCGCAACAACTAAATAAATTAATATTAGTATCAACCTTTGCTCACAAAACGCCTTATTACGAAGCAATTGAGTTAAGTTGGTGGCGCGCCTTAGAGTTTGGTGGCTACAATTTAATGTTAGATATTATGTTACCTAGTGTACTAAGCGAAAATTATTTTTCAAAACCAATAATACCTATTGAGTTAATGAAAGAATCGCGTAAGGATTTAAATCAAAACAAAGACGCTATTTTTAATTTAATGCGTGCTACTAAAGAGCGAAAAGATTTTAGAAAGGAGTTAGAAAAAATTATTGCACAAACACTTATTATACAAGGCGAGAAAGACTTACTGCTACCAGTTCATTTAGCAAATGAAGTGCATTTACACATTAAAAACTCTAAATTCGAAATTATAAAAAATGCTGGTCATACTTTAAATTTAGAGCATGTGCCCGAAGTATGCAAACACATTATTAATTTTTTATAATTTTGAATAAATTAATATATATTGTTTTTTTTGTTTCAACGCTTACAGCACAAACGCTGCCATTTAAAACTGGAGTAAAATGGGGTATAAAGCAAGCCGATAAAATAATTATTAATGCAATATACGATACAGTTTTAAATTTTGATATTAATACTAAGACTTGTTTGGCTTGTAATAAAACAAAAATTGCCTCAACTAATAAATTTATAAAAGCATTTACAACCGTTTACACTTGTAACTATTTAAATTTTAATAACAAACCCTTAAGCATAAAAACTGACACTAAAGATACGTGTAGTGTTTTTTCGTTAAGCAAAAATAGCGCTAAAGAATTGTATGATAATACAAACTACTTTATTGTTACGCACAAAAGTAAAAAATATTTAATTGATAAAAATTTTAATCAAATTACTTTTAATGGCTATCACAACATAGCTTTTAGTAGCGAACCAAATTTTTTAATTGTAGAAGAAAAACAAATAACTGGACAAATATTAACTGGCTTAATTAATTTAAAAGAAGAAAAAATAATTGATTTTAATTACTCTGGCATAAAAATAAATACAGCAGACTCATTAATAATAACTTGTACTAGTGGTGTTAATGCAGGGGCAAACGACGATGTGTATGATTATTATGGAAAAAAAATAAATAGTTTTAGACGACATATTGATTTAGCCACAAAAAATTTTATCGTCCACAAAATTTTTGAACCTAACGAGTATTATATTGTTTATAATATAAAAACTAAAATTGAAAAAATATTAAATGCTGCCGAAGTTAAATTACAAAACTCAAATGAATTATTAATTAAACTAAAAAACGAATGGCTTGTTTACGATTTAAATAGCGGGGAAATAAAACCGTTACCAAAATAAAAAAGCCTTAAACTTATATATGGTTTATGTTGCTTGTTGTAGTTTTAAAGTTAAATCAACCAAGCGATTGCTATAACCCCATTCATTATCGTACCAACCAATAATTTTTACTAGGTTGCCTACAATGCTTGTAAATTCGGCATCGTATAAAACACTATGTGGATTGCCAATAACATCTACACTTACAATTGGGTCTTCGGTATATTCTAAAATACCCTTTAAATGGGTTTGTGCCGCCAATTTATATGCGGTATTTATTTGCTCAACACTAGGGGCTTTTGTTAGTACACACGTTATGTCTGTAAGCGAACCATCGGGCACAGGCACACGCATACCGCAACCTCCAATTTTACCTTCTAGTTGTGGAAATATTTTTGTAATTGCTTTAGCCGCCCCTGTTGAAGTAGGGATAATGCTTAATGCTGCAGCCCTTGCTCGTCGTAAATCTTTATGTGGGGCATCGTGTATGCGTTGGTCGTTAGTATAAGAGTGTACGGTTGTAATATATGCCTCTTCAATACCAAATTGCTCTAACACCTTAAGCATTGGCGCAGCACAGTTTGTTGTACAACTTGCGTTAGATACAATTATATCTTGTGCATTAAGCAGCGTATCGTTTACTCCCAACACAATGGTTTTAATATCATCATCTTTTGCAGGAGCGCTTAATATTACTTTTTTTGCGCCAGCGTGTATGTGTTTTTTTAAACTTTCATTATCTATAAAAAGACCTGTGCATTCAATGACAATATCAATATTGTTTTCTTTCCAGGGTAATAAGGCGGGGTCTTTACTATTTGTAATTTTAATAGTGTGCCCATTAACCACTAAATTATTTTGATGCACGCTAATAGTTCCGTTAAAAGCACGGTGTACCGAATCGTATTTTAATAAATGCGCCAAGGTAGCAGTATCTGTAACATCATTAATGGCAATAATTTCAATATTAGGATTTTTAATCGCATTTCGAAGATACATTCTACCTATTCTTCCAAAACCATTTATGGCTACTTTTATTTTTTTCATTAAATTTTATTTTTTAATTACACTAACTAAATTTTGTAAAAAAATGCTTACTCAACAAATTGTCATCTAATTTAAAAAAACTAAAGTCCTTTTGAGGTCTCTTGCTCAAAAGTACTGGCAGTAATGGGTTGTTTATCTCTAAAGTACGAAATGCCTCCCCAGTTAAAAATTTTTTTTTCATACACCCACGCTTCTTGATCGCGAACAACTACGCGCTTTATAATTATTATACCATCGCCTTCTATTTTTTCTTCGGTAACACCTGGTTTATATTTTAGCAATAAATCATTAATTTTTTTTTCAATTATTTTTTTACTCACTGTAGCATCCGCTACTAAAATATTTAATTTAATATCATTTTTTGTTTCATCTTTTTTTGGATTGGCTTTAGCTGAAGCAATTTTTTTAGACTCTTGTTCCAATTTTTTTAACATTTCATTTTCAAATGCTAATCGGTCTTCCAACATCTTTTTTTCTTCGGCTAATTTATCCGTTTCGGCTTTTTGATTGGCTAGTTTTTGTGCCTCTAATTGCTGAGCTTTATTTTTTTGAAGTGCTAATCGTATGGCATCTCTTTCGGCTTTTTTAATTTCTTTCATTGCCGCAATCATATCGTTTAAATAATATTTATCGTAATCAATATTATCTTTTTTACTATTATAAAAATATTTATTTACGGGTTGATTAAATAATGAATAATCCACACCTTCGTAATATTTAAACAAATCTACATTTGCTTCAATAATAGGGAATTTATTTTTTGCTTTATCGGCTGGAATTCCTGTGGTACTTATGCTAAAGTATTTTTTTACATAATCTTTTTTAGTAACCGAAATAATATAATCGCCACCCAAAGGAAGATAAACATTATAACTTCCATCCTTATCCGTTTTAAACGAAGTGAGTACTTTACCATTTTGAATTACTTGCACAATGGCTTCGGATAGGCTAACATTATCGTTAGATATTTTGCCTTCAAAATCAACTGTTACATCTTGTGAAAAACTGTAATTAAAACAAAACAATAAAGCTAAAATTAGACTTATTTTTTTTATAAATATGTGATAAAATTTAATGTGCATTTAATATAACAAAGGTAGTTATTATACGTAATTATTAGGTTGTGTAGTTTTAAATTATGCACAAAAAGGTGTTAAAACCAATACTAAATTGATTTATGTTTGGTTATTCTTTTTCATTAACTTTTTGCCATTTGCTTTTAAATGTGTGTGTTAGCACTGTAGCGCGTTGTTTTGCCAGTTCGGCTTTTTCGCCTACGAACAACTCATTAATAGTAGTAATAAATGTATCTAACCAAATATTAAATTGGTGAAGTTTAATGGGTAAGTGAACGTGTTTATCAAATACATTTGTTTTATAGCCCTCTTCATCTAACAAAACAAAACTCCAAAAATGTACAATTTGAGGTACGTGGTTTTTAAAATCAATGCCTTCAAATACTGTTTTCATTTCTGGATTTTGAAGCAATTTATCGTAAAAAGTATCTATAAGTAATTCAATATCTTTTTTTAGGGTAATATCTTTCATTTGGCTGTTTTGCTAAGATTATACTTTAGTTTGCTTACAAAAAAACCTTCTTAAAAAATTAAGAAGGTTTTTTTTATTAACTTATTTTTTAATAATTATTGATTTAATTTAGCATCAATACCCAAAGTAGCGTGTGGCACAGAGCGTAAACGTTCTTTTGGAATTAATTTGCCTGTTACACGACAAATACCATACGTTTTATTTTCAATACGTACTAAGGCATTTTTTAAATTAACAATGTATTTTTCTTGGCGTTGAGCTAACTGAGCAGTTTCTTCCTTGCTCATTACATCGCTTCCATCTTCTAATAATTTAAACGATGGAGATGTATCGTCGGTACCATGATCATCTTCGTTACTTAATGTTTGTTTTAATAAATCGTAATCGGTTTGCGCTTCTTTTAATTTACCTAATATTAATGCTTTAAACTCCGCTAATTCTTTATCGGCATAGCGGCTACGTTTATCATCGGTATTTATAAATGGTTTTGGTGGTGCCTCTAAACTTTTTTTAATTAAAACTCTATTAATATCTATTTGCAATGGGCGGTTGCGAATATAAGCTTCCATACTTCCACCACTTGATTTACCATCATTTTTTTTGCGACGTCCGCGGCCACGTTTTTCGGGCACTTCGTCTTCATCTTCATCAATTTCTGGTGGCCCAGCACCTTCCAAATCAACTAATCCAACTTCATCCAATTCTACATCGGCAACAATATCATCATCTTCGTTTTTTTCGTAATCATCTTTTACATCCACATCGCTATCATCTTCTTCTTCGGCTGGCAAATCATCGTCTTCCGAATCATCCCCCTTTTTACCTTTTTTGGTTGATTTTTTTGCTTTCTTACTAGGTTTAGCCCCTTTTTTAGCAATGGCATCAATTGGTTTACTTACTGTTTTTACAATTGATTTGGTTACTTTTTTGGGTTCTTCTTTTTTCTTAGCAACCGGTTTAGTTACTTTTTTTGGTGCAGATTTTGTCAATTTTTTATCTATTTTTTTGGCAACAGGTTTTGCTGTTACTTTTTTAGTAGCAGGTTTTGGTGCGGGTTTACTTATTTTTTTTAAAGGCTTAGCTACAACCTTTTTTGGTGCAGGTTTGCTTGCTTTTTTTACTGGTTTTGCAACAGGCTTGGCTTTTGCAATCTTTTTTTTATCTATTTTTTTAGCCATGTTAATTTAATTTTTCGATGGATATTAATGTTGTTATTAATTCGTCAACCTCAATAGTATTGGCATTTGTGGTTAATAAAGTAGCTACCAATTGCAAATCGCCCGTTAAGGTTTCATTACAAATATAACTTAAATTATTTTTTATTGCGTTATCTAATTGGTCATTTTGTTGAATTTTTACTAAAATCTTGTCTGTAACGTTTAAACCGCTCTCTTTTCGTAGGTTTTGTATACGATTTACAACCTCGCGGGCCAATCCTTCATTTTTAAGTTCTTCGGTTAAAATTACGTCTAAAGCTACTGTAATTGCGCCACTGTTAGCTACTTTCCAGCCCGGAATATCTACTGGAATAATCTCTACATCTTCATTTTCTAAAAATATTTCATCGCCTTCAATATTTAGCTTAAATAGCCCTGTTTTTTCAATTTCAGCAATAATTAAAGCCCCATTATCATTGGCATAAGCCTGCACGGTTTTCATGTGTTTACCACATTTTTTACCTAAGGTTTTAAAATTAAGTTTTAAGTTTTTTACAATGTGTGCTTCTTCAGGAGTAACAAATTCAATTTCCTTAACATTTACTTCACTTAAAATTAATTCTTTAACTGCTTCAATATCTGCTTGAATTTCTTTATCTAAAATAGGAATACGAATTTTTTGCAGTGGCTGACGAACACGTAAATTTTCTTTTTTACGGATAGATAAAATCATTGAAGAAATTTTTTGCGCCAATTCCATACGTTTTTCTAAACGCGAATTAATAAGTTCAACATTTATTTTTGGGTAATTAGTTAAATGAACCGAATCGATATGCGCTTCGGCTCCGCTCAGCGTGATATGAGAAACGTCGTTTAAGTTTTGATACAACCAATCGGCAAAAAACGGTGCTATTGGGCTCATTAATTGAGATAAGGTATTTAAACATTCGTACAAGGTTTCGTAAGCGGCTTTTTTATCTTCGCTCATATCGCCTTTCCAAAAACGGCGGCGAGATAAACGAATGTACCAGTTACTTAAATGTTCGTCAACAAATTCCTCAATATAACGCGCAGCTTTATGAGGCTCAAACGTTTCGTATTGTTCGGTTACATCTTTTATTAATGAATTTAATTTAGATAAAATCCATCTGTCTAATTCTGAACGATTACTAACATTTACCGTGTTATTTACATCCACTACAAAATTATCAACGTTGGCATATAACGCAAAAAAACCATAGGTATTGTAAAGTGTACCAAACAATTTGCGTTGCACTTCACTAATACCCTCTACATCAAATTTTAAATTGTCCCAAGGCGCTGCGTTAGCAATCATGTACCAACGGGTTGCGTCAGCACCATATTTTTCAATAGTTTCAAAGGGATCAACGGCGTTACCTAATCGCTTACTCATTTTGTTTCCGTTTTTATCTAACACTAATCCGTTAGACACTACATTTTTATAGGCAACAGAATCAAAATTCATTACTGCAATGGCATGCAATGTAAAAAACCAGCCGCGTGTTTGATCTACTCCTTCAGCTATAAAATCAGCGGGGTAATATTTTTTATTATCAATTAATGCTTTATTCTCAAACGGGTAATGCACTTGTGCATAAGGCATAGCGCCACTATCAAACCACACATCAATTAAATCAGGTTCGCGGAATAATTTTTTTCCGTTCTTCTCTAATACAATATTATCTGCATAAGGTTTGTGTAAATCAAATGTATCGTAATTCTCTGCTGTAAAGTTTCCGGGTACAAATTTACCTAATGGGTTTTCTATCATAAAACCTTTAGCCACTGAATTATCAATTTCCTTTTTCAATTCTTCAGCGCTTCCAATAACGATTTGTTCTACTTTATCTTCGCTTGTCCAGATAGGAATTGGAATGCCCCAAAAACGAGAGCGTGATAAATTCCAATCGTTTAAATTTTCTAACCAATTACCAAAACGTCCGGTACCAGTAGCTTCTGGCTTCCAGTTAATGGTTTTGTTTAATTCAATCATGCGGTCTTTAGCCGCTGTTGATTTAATAAACCAAGAATCTAATGGATAATACAAAACAGGCTTATCTGTTCTCCAACAGTGAGGGTAACTGTGTTCGTAGGTTTCTTTTTTAAATAATTTTCCTTCTTCTTGCAGTTTTAAAACAATACGTTCATCAACACTTAAGTAAGCTTTTAATTCTTTTATTTTTCCTGATGCTTCTAAAATTTGTTTTTGTTTTTCAAATTCAACTTGTTTTTCAGCATCTGTATGATAGGCTTCTTTTACATATTCTTCGCCATACAAAAATGTTCCGTCTTGTATTTCTGGTAAAAAACGTCCGCGTTTATCAACCAAAGTTAAAGACCCAATACCGTTTTGTTTTGCTACTCTAAAATCATCCGCACCAAAACTTGGAGCAATATGTACGATACCTGTACCATCAGTAGTAGTAACAAAATCGCCAACAATTACTTTAAACGCTTCACCATCGGTTGGCTGGGTAAATGGCAATAATTGCTCGTATGAAATACCGGCTAAATCAGAGCCTTTAAATTCATCTACAATTCTTACTGATAAAGTTTTTCCTCTTTTTTTATTTTGTAAAAATTCCTCGATTGACTCTGGTCCCTCAGTAACTTTGAGACCGTCTTTATTCTTTTCAGCTAAACTTATAAAATGCGTGTTGAATAAATCTTTTGCAACTATTAGAGTATGATTGCCATTTGAAAAATCATCAAAAGCTTGCACAGCATAATAATCAATATCTTTCCCAACAGCTAAAGCAGTATTCGATGGTAATGTCCAAGGCGTTGTTGTCCAGGCAAGAATGTGGATATTTTTAAATGTATCTGGAATACTTTCAACATCAAATGGAAGTTTAGAATACTCACTTTCTTTTACTTTAAATTTTACAATAGCCGTTCTATCCTTTACATCTCTGTAACAACCGGGTTGGTTTAATTCGTGAGAAGATAAACCAGTACCCGCTGCCGGTGAATAGGGCTGAATAGTAAAACCTTTGTATAATAAACCTTTGTTATTTAAGTTTTGTAATAACCACCAAACGCTTTCAATGTACTTGTTATCGTAAGTAATGTAAGGGTCTTTCATATCCACCCAATAGCCCATTTTGGCTGTTACATCTTCCCACTTATCGGTGTATTTCATTACCTCTTTGCGACAAGCTTTGTTATAATCTTCAACTGAAATAAATTTTTTGCTGTTGGGGTTTCCAATATCTTCTTTTGTGATTCCTAACGATTTTTCTACCCCTAACTCAATGGGCAAACCGTGCGTATCCCAACCAGCTTTACGTTTAACTTGAAAACCTTGCAAAGTTTTATAACGGCAAAAAATATCTTTAATGGTGCGTGCCATTACGTGATGAATGCCGGGCAAGCCATTGGCACTTGGTGGGCCTTCGTAAAACACCCAAGGGGTTTTACCTTGGCGGGTAGAAATAGATTTGGCAAACGTGTCTTTCTCTTTCCAATATTGTAAAATATCTTTACTTATTTGTGATAAGTTAAGTTGGCTGTATGTAGGGTACTTTTTCATTTTATATTATTTTTAACCATTAAGGTTTTTAAAACGGAAAGCGAATTTACATAATTTTTTGCACAAAAAATAACCTTGTAAAACCAACGATAAATGCTGATTTTACAAGGTAAACTATTTTAAATTAATTAAAAATTAGCGCATACAATTCGATTCTATCAACCTAATTTCCAACTGCAATTGGGTTAAGTTTCTTAAAATGCACACTAAAGGCACTTGGAAATAGTTTGATTTTTCCCATGTTTCTATTGTTCCAGAATCTGCATTTGGAGTATCTGATAAATTAATAAGTGTTAAACTATTTTGCATAAAATTTTCTGAAATAAATGTATTAAACGAATTTAACTTATTTTATAATTTCGTTTTGTAAAACAAACATTTGCGTTTGAGACAAGGCATCTAGCAAATTATAATTTGATTGAAACTGAATCATACGAAGGATGTCTTCTATACTATTTTTTATAGTTTTTTTAGAGTTTTCTTTCAAAAGCAATGCGTTGTATTGATTGATTAGTTCATTCAAATTCATCAATAATTTTTCTCCATCATTGTCTGTGTAAAAATTCCCTCTTAAGCTATTTTCTTGAAAAAATAATCCTTTTGATTCAAAATCTTTAGGAATAGTTTTTTGTCCTAATTCATCAACGATTATTAACTCTTTAATTTTTGTACAGGATATATCTATTTCTTTTGAAAGCTTTGCAATTTCATTGCTTTGAATGGTATCTTTTTTAACAGATTGCATTCGTGAAATCAATTCTTCGTTTTGTAAATGATGATACATTCTTACAAAATATATTTGTTTGCTTGATCGTAAACTAGTTAATGCAAAAAAGAAACCCGCAATAATAATTAAAATAATAGTTGTAGCTATTGTGTTGGTTTTTGTTGTTTCATTTTTTATACCATTAAAAAAGAAGAGTGGAATAAACACAAATACCATCATACCAATGGTAATTAACCATAATACGTGTGCACCAGGCCAATGCATTATTTTAAAGAGCATTGAGACGCAAAACAACACACCATTGATGCTACCTATGGTTATAATTAGTTTATTCTTGCTATCGGTTGTTTCGTTCCTTTTAAAGAGAAAATAAAGCGGCAAAAAAACAAGGCTGCTTGTTGTCATAGCTAGCAATATTAATATGCCCGCTCCTGGCCAATGCATTATTTTAAAAATCGAGCCCGCAAAAAATGTTAAGGCAGAAAATATTCCGCAATTGATCATTATCTTTTTCATTGTATAGTAGTTTTTAAAAGTTAATAATAGGAGTGTTTCTTCTTCTATTTCCCATAAAGTATCTTTATAAAATGTTTTTATGGTTTTATGATAAAAGCTCTCAAAGTCTCCATCTACTTCAAGATTTTGTTCAACAATACAACAAATATGATCGAGGAGGTTTTGCTGCAGCGCCTCCATTTCAACGCCACGTGCACTAATGTCGTTGATAATATAATCTATTTGTTTATCGTTAAGGCAATACATTTATACAGTTTTTGTTTTTATGTCTAATAAAAATTTCATTGTATTCATAAAGTCAGCCAACTCGCTCACCTTTTCTTTTGTTTTAATTTTTCCTTGTGGACTTAAGCGATAATATTTACGAACTCTCTTCCCAATAAATTCTATTTCGGTAGTTACTAAGCCATCCGCTTCTAAAGAATGTAGAGTTGGATAAAGTGCGCCTTCAGTAATTAAAATTTTATCTAAGGTTTGTTCTTTAACCGTTTGCGTAATTTCGTAACCATACATTTTTTTGTTATCGGCTAATAGCTTTAACACGATGGTTTTAAGCGTTCCTTTAATTAATTCTGATGAATAATTCATTTTTATGTTTTTGCTTTTAAATTAATTTTTATACTTTTATAAGTAATTACATAAGACAAAGATACATAAGTTTCTTATGTATACAAATTATTTTTAAAATATTTTTTATGCTTAATAAATTTGGTAAATTTTTAATTGTATTTGGTTTAATAGGCTTGAGTTCTAATATTGTAATAACTATATCGTTTGAAAGCATTATTGAAAGTACACCTAAGCCTATATTTATTACTATGCTTTTAATTTCCATTATTAGTTTTTGCTTAAGTTTTAGTTTTATTTATTATAATTCAATGCCACAAAAAAGGAAAAAAGTAATTCGTATTATTTCCATTGTTAGTTGTATTATTTTGTTATTTGGGCTTTTTAGTAAAAGTATGCGCTGGGCAGGAGCTTCTGCAGAAGCAATAACTGCAATTTTTTTATTCTCGTTTGGGTGTTTACCATTAATAATAAAATCACGTTACGAAAAAAGAAAATCTATTATTTCTAAAACGGCTTTAAGGTTAAGTATAGTGGACTTATTAGCCATTTTATTTTTGTGCTTAGGCGCCTTATTTAAATTTATGCATTGGCCAGGTTGGTTATTTTTAACTGTACCAGGTTGTGTTTTATTAGTAGTATCTATTTTTGGGTGGAATGTTTCCTTTAGAAAAGAAGTGAATCTTAGGCAAGAAGCGGAAGAAAAATTAAAACTCACCCTAAAAGCCTTAGAAGAAAAAAATCATTTTATTGAGGAGAAACAAAACGAAATATTAGCGAGTATAAGATATGCTAAACGCATACAACAAGCCTTGTTACCCACCGAAAAATTTATAGAAAGAAATATTAATAAACTAAAAAATAATATTACTTAAAGTGACCCCCAGATAACTCTATAAAAACAGGGTTTTTCGGTGCGTTAACAACAGAGATTAGTTCTGCAGAATTATTATTTACTAATAATAGTTTGGTGCAATATTTTAACACTAAGTCTAAATCGTGCGAACTTACTAAAACACATTTTTGTTGTTGTATAGTAAATTTTTGGAGTAATAAAAACAATTCGTGTTTACTAGCGTAATCTAAAAATGCCGAAGGTTCGTCTAACAGCATAATGGGCGTTTGTTGTGCTACGCATTTTGCAATCATTGTTTTTTGAAACAGGCCATCGCTTAACTCGTTTAATAATTTATGTTGATGATTTTTTAAGCCGCACAGCTCAATAGCATTATTTATTATAGTATAGTTTTGTGTGGTTAGCGTATTAAATAAACTTGTGTATGGTAATTGTCCCATGGCTATGGCATCGAAACAAGTTAAATTAAAACCAGAAATTTTTTCGGTTAATACTACCGAAATCTGTTTTGCTAATTCGAGAGTCGTAAGCTGATTATAATTTTTATTGTTTATATGAATACTGCCGTTTAATGGCGCTAATAACCCACATAGTGTTTTTAATAGGGTTGATTTTCCGGTGCCATTTAAACCCACAATGCCAATAAAATCGGTAGTATTAAAATTTAAATTAATGTTTTTTAAAACCTCAACGTTTTGTTTATTTTTTTTATACCCAAGCGTCGCTTCGTTTATAGTTATACATATTTTAGTTTCCATTTACCATTGTTTGCTTTTAAAAAGTAAGTAAATAACTAACGGGGCTCCAACAAAAGTTGTAATCATATTTATTGGCAATATTGCGGTTTTTGAGAGGTTGTGGCATAGCGCATCTGAAAACAATAAAACACTACTACCAATTAATATACAGCTTATTACGTGTGTTTTTTGGTTAGATGTTTTAAAAATTATCCGCGATAAAATTGGAACAGCAATGCCTACAAATGCTATTGGGCCACAAAAAGCAGTTGTTACACCTGTTAATAGTGATGAAATTAAAATTAAGTAAAACCTATTTTTACTATAATTAATTCCAGAATTAGTAGCGTAATTTTCGCCCAATAAAAATGCGGTAAGAGGTTTTATAAAAAATAAAACGGCCACTAAACCTATTAATGCAATCGGGCAATAAATTAATACATCTAAATTAGTTGTTCCACCTAACGAACCCATTCCCCAAATAACAAATGCTTTTAAACTATTTGGGTTGGCAAAATACTCTAAAAAACCTTGTAATGCGCCACAAATTTGTGATAACATTAAACCTATTAATAATAAAATTACATTGTTATTAATTTTTTTTGAAAGTGCTAAAATTAAAAACGTAATTACTAAACTTCCAAAAATAGAAGAAATAACAATCATGCTTTTACCAAAAAAATAATTAGAAAATAAATGAAACGCATTACCTGTTAAAAAAGTAATCGCTACAAATAATGATGCTCCTGAGCTAATGCCCAATACATAAGGCCCTGCCAAGGGATTACGAAACATTAATTGTAAAATTAAACCCGCAATTGATAAAGTACTTCCTGCTAAAATTGCCGTTATTGTTTTTGGGAAACGAATTTGCCAAAAAATAAAATTATTTGTGTCGGCATCTAAAACATTAAACGATTGGCTACCGCCCAGAGTTAGGCTTAATAAAACTCCTACTAAAAAAAGAGTGAGTAAAATTATAAATTTAGATATGTTAGATTTAAACACGCTTATTCTAATTTTTTATAATAAAACAATTCGCTTTTACCTGTATTAGCCTCCATTAAATTTTTAATTTCAGGATGAAAAATTAGAATTAAATCACTTAAAATTTTATTTGGATAAAGTATTCCTGTTTCCCAATAATTGCTGTATCCTTTACTGTTAATGGTTTTGTTGTTGTTAAATAAATTACCGGTTTTAAAGGCTTTAAAATTAGCGTAACGTGGCTCAAAAGCTAATAATTCTTTTTTACTAGTTACCGAAGCAAAGTTTAACCAAAAATTGGCATCTCTTGCTTTTGAATAAACCTCTTCAAAACTTAAATTTAAACTACCCGTTTTTAAATTATTTTTAAATATATAATTAGCATTTGCATCTTTTAAAAATGCGGCGGCAAAACTTTTTCCGGCTGGTGCATACCAAACATCGCCATATTTTATTTCGGTAAAAACGGTGGGTTGTATTTTGGTTTTAGACGCAATTAATTTTAACTCTAAATAATTTTTTTCTACTACTTTAAAAATAGAATCTGCTAAAGTTTCTTTACCCACAAAAGCTGCATAAAATTTAATCCATTCGGCACGAGCTAAAGGGCTCTCCTCTAAATGATCTAAACACAAAACGGTAGGTATATTGGCTTGGTTTATTTTTTTATTTTCACTGCTTTCATCATTTCCCATCCCGAATGAAAAAATAATATCTGGATTTAAACTAATTGTTTTCTCAACATCAATTTTTGGGCTTTTTACTAATTCTATTATTTGATTATTGGCAATTTTTTTTAAAACCTCTGTATTACAGTAATAATCGCTATTTTCAATGGCAACAATGTGTTGTAGCTCGTTTAATTGATAAAGCATATTGGTATAAACACTACTTAGCGATGCAATTTTTTTTACATACTGTTTAAAAACAAATTCGTTTTTTTCTTTTTTTAATCGGAGTGTCGAATCTTTTAAAATAACATAAACAGCCGTTGTGTCATTAATATCAATATTGCCAAACAAATAAATTAATTTGAATTGTTGATTTTGCGAAACCGAGAAACGTTTTGCATACCGAATACTGGTATCTTTTTTTGTAGGGAAGTTTAAATACGAAGATTGATTATTTTTTTGATCTGTAGTAGAACACGAAAAAAAAATTACTCCAAAAAAAATATAAATTAATTTATACAACCCTTTATTTTATTAAAGCCTTGAAGATACAAAATAAAATTTACTACCTAATTGTTTGGCAGTTTAGCGCTGTGCTTATTGTTAAGTTTGCTTTTAGAATCGGGAATAATATACCCTATCCTAAAGCCTCCGGTAATAGATATGCCTGAGTTTACAGCTCTAAAAAATGTGTGGTAATTATTGGTACTACCTATTTCGGGAATATACCCATTTGGATAATTATAATACCCATTGCTTGTACCAAAAGGATTTGTGTTAAAACTTGAATTAGTATAGCTGATGGATTGCCCTGTAAAACCAATACCATAGTAATATTCTAACGTTAACAAATTACCTAAAATAAATTGGCGACCATAATTTACAAAGCCACCATAGGCCACTGTTTTTATGTCTGTATATACAGTTTGTGAATACACTTGGTTATACGTTTGTGTTTGCGAATTATAACCTCCACCGCTACTATATGTTCTGCTAACATCGTTATAGTTAACATTGCTAATTGCCAAATCTAATTTAATATAGCGCCCTTTTAGGGGGTGGGCATATTTTAAACCTTTAACGGCAAAATCTTGTCCTAAAAAAAATTTAACCCCTGGTTTAAAATAAAATCCGGTTTTTAAAATTTTATTGTAATTACTTGCTCCAAAAATGTTTTCAGAAGTATTTATGTTTGAATTAATATATCCTGCCTCAACATCTAAATTCATGCCTACTTTAATTACTTTTTCGTAAGCAATACCAATATGATTAAAAGCAAACGAAAAAGGGTTAATTTTTATAACTTGGCGATTGTCTATAATCTCTTGGTGTTCGTGCTCTAACGATAATTCATCGAATATAATTGTTTCGCAAAAACCACTTGCTAAACAATATTTTTTAACGGTAGATTTATCAATAAAATAAATAGGGCCTTCAATGGCATCTATACGCTTGTATTTAATTTCGTATTCGCCTATTTCGTATATTTTACAGGCAACTTTTTTGTTTTTTTGTAGATATAAAGTGTCTGATTGCGCGACACTAAAAAAGCTTATAAAAAGCAACAAGGATGCTATAACCGTTTTTTTCATGTGCAGATATTATATAGTATCATCATTTGTGTTTATTTTTTTGAATGATGATGATTTCATGTCTTAATTTTAATTAAAGATATACAATTTACCTAAAATGCAAAGTTTAAGCATTTATTTATAAATTTTAATATCATAAAAATGCCTGTCTTTAATTAAAAAGACAGGCATTTAATAGGAATTGTATTTTATTTAAAATTAAAACTTGCTTTTTCCGAATGATTTTTTCTTTTCGCCACCTGCACTTTTATCTTTGTCTCTGCTTCCGCCAAACGATTTTTCTCTGCTAAAGCCGCTTTTTTCTGATGATGAACCACCGTCTCCAGTACGAGGGCGTTTAAAGCCACCTTCACGTTTTTCGCCACCTTTGTAGCCACCGCCGCCACCACTACCATAGCTCTTGCGTTCGCCACCTTTGT
>JAYTRS010000017.1:0-7604 GCA_043746065.1 Bacteroidota bacterium
AGTGTTGTATTTTTCTTTAAACTCGTTGGTTTCTATATCGCCAATACGTAAACCATTGCGCCCCGTTTTATCCATATACGTTGGCCCAATACCTTTTAAGGTTGAGCCAATTTTATTTTTACCTTTTGCCGCTTCGCTAGCCGCATCAATTAAACGATGGGTTGGTAAAATTAAGTGAGCGCGTTTACTAATTAATAATTTTGCTGAAACATCAACACCTAATGCGGCTAATGCATCAATTTCTTTTTTAAAAATTACGGGGTCAATTACAACGCCATTACCTACAATATTAATAGCTGTTGGGTGAAAAATACCACTTGGTATGGTGTGTAACACATGCTTTATGCCATTAAATTCTAAGGTATGCCCTGCATTTGGCCCACCTTGGAAGCGTGCAATTATATCGTAACTGGGGGTTAACACATCTACAATTTTTCCTTTGCCTTCATCACCCCATTGTAAACCTAAAAGTACGTCTGCTTTATTCATTTTTAAAGTATAAAATTAAGTAGCAAATTTATTATAAAACAAAGGGCAATGCACTTGTTTTAATAACTTTTTAATAATTATGTTTTGGAAATAATAAATTAAATGTGTTGTACACAAGTAAATAGCTATGTGGTTACGTTTAATTTAGTACAATTAAGTAATAATTTTTTTTACCTTTTTGTACTAAAATATATTTTTTATTTATTAAATCGTTGTTAGTTACTACTATATCGTGTTGTTGTATTTTTTGTTTATTTATACTTACACCGCCTCCAGCAATTAGTTTGCGCGCCTCGCTTTTGCTTGGTGCTATTTGTGTATTCTCGGCTAATAAATCAATTATATTTATACCAGTTTGTAAATTGGTAGTTGTAATTTTAAATTGTGGTACACCATCAAATACATCTAAAAAAGTAGTTTCATCTAAGGCTGTTAAATCATCCATACTGCCATTAAATAATACTTGGCTAGTTTCTACGGCTAAGTTATAATTAGCCTCGCCATGCACCATTAGGGTTACTTCCTTACACAATATTTTTTGTAAAAGGCGTTTACCTTTATCTAAATTATGTTCTGTAATTAAATTTTCTATTTCTTGTTTTGATAAAAATGTAAATAGTTTTATAAAATTTTCAGCATCTTCATCAGGCGTGTTAATCCAAAATTGGTAAAATTTATAAGGACTTGTTTTTGTTTTATCTAACCAAATGTTTCCGCCCTCACTTTTACCAAATTTTGTACCATCGGCCTTTTTAATAAGTTGGGTTGTTAATGCAAAGGCATCGGCTCCACTTTTGCGTCTAATTAATTCAGTACCGCTTGTAATGTTGCCCCATTGGTCGCTACCGCCCATTTGCAGTTTACAATTTTTATGTTGGTTTAAATAATAAAAATCGTAGCCTTGTAGTAATTGGTAACTAAATTCGGTAAAACTCATGCCAGTTTCTAAACGGTTTTTTACCGAATCTTTAGCCATCATATAATTAACGGTTAAAAATTTACCAATATCTCTAATAAAATTTATGAATGAATAATCTTTCATCCAATCGTAATTATTTACAAGCTCAGCACTATTTGTAGATGAATTAAAATCTAAAAACTGTTGCAGTTGTTTTTTTATACCTTCTACATTTTTGTTTAAAGCCTCTTCGTCTAACAAATTACGTTCGGCACTTTTACCACTTGGGTCGCCCACCATACCTGTTGCGCCACCTACCAAGGCAATGGGTTTGTGCCCAGCTTTTTGAAAACGCATTAAGGTTATAATTTGTAATAAACTACCAACGTGTAAACTATCAGCAGTGGGATCAAAGCCAATGTAACCCGAAACAGATTGTTTTGATAATAATTCTTCGGTGCCTGGCATTATATCGTGCATTGCACCACGCCAGCGTAATTCTTCAATAAATGAGTGTAACATAATTAGGCTAAAATTACAAAAAATTTAATGTGTTTTATTGCTTGTTTAAACTTTAGTTAAACATTACTCAATTTTTTCGCGGTACAAAAACTTTTCTTGAGTGCTATCAAATGGGCGATAAACATAATAAACATAACCATTTTTTATTTTTATTTTTTGAGCGCTATGATGTTTTAATTTATATGTTAGTATTTCTTTTCCTGTTTGGTAGTTAATTTGTTTAATATAATGATGTTGATCTTTACTAAAACAGGCATATACTTTATTTTCTACTTCATCTACAAATACCTGTTTTTTCCACTCGCGCCAGTTTTTTGGGTGATGATAATTAATGCTTACACTATCAATTAATTTATTTTGTTTAGTGTAATGGTATAAAAAATTAGTGTAATGATTAAAAATACAAATAGTATCGTTTAGTATAAACAGCGGGGCATACAAGGGCTCGTAATACATACTTTGAGTAAAACCACTCATTAATGCCGCAATAATTTTTTTATCTGTTTTATAATAGTCGGCCATTCTGCGGGCTTCTAATTGGGCACGCGAGGATAAATAGTAATATTCTAAGCTATACAATTTCATTAAATCTTGGTTAGTAATTGTTTGCAGTAAATGATTTACAGTATCGTTTTTGTTTAAATAATAATAGTTAAATAAGGGGTATTTATCCCATTTATCGTTTACATAATAGTTGCCATTTGCTGTATCAATAATGGGTATTAGGTATTTATTAAAATCGTTTTTAAGTAGTGGCATAATCAGTAATTCGTTATTCATTACATCTATTCTAAAAACAGAATCTTTACAAATAACATCGGTATAACCCTCATAATCGTGAAAAAAATGTGTGGCTTCCCCCGCCTGTTGTGGCAATTCAAAACTTGAATAAATTTTACCCGAATAATCAGCTAACTGAATTTTAGCATGATTTAAGTTTTTTTCGGCTGTTAATAGCAGTAATTTATCTTCATAAAAATCAAAATCATAAATACTATAATTAGCTTTGCCTACAAGTGTTTCGGGTTTATGAATCGCATAAATAGAAATGCTATCTAATATGTTTGTTTTTTGTTTTAATGCTATAGAAACAAAAATGGTATCACTTTGTAATACTTTTATTTCTTTAATTATTGCTTGGTAGGAAACGTGAGTGATACTTAATTTATAATTTTGTTTTCTTAAAAGTGTTAAAGTAAACTCTCCTATTAAGTTTGTTTGCGTTACATTAGGTAAGTTTAAACATCTAACAACGCTATTTTGTATCAGCAAGTTTGTTTCTGCATCTTTTACAATACCTTTAATAATGGTAGTTTGAGCGTTTATATACAAAGCACATACACTAAAAAATAAAATTATATAACGGTTGTTTAGCATTTAATATAAAGACGAAATTAAATTTTAATTCCATAAAAAAAACCCCAATCAAAAAATGATTGAGGTTTAAATATAAACTGTTTATTATTTAGTATCTATAAGCATCGCCTTTAAAAGGTCCTTCAACTTTAACACCAATATAATCCGCTTGATCTTTATTTAAAGTATCTAACTCCACACCAATTTTCGAAAGGTGTAAACGCGCTACTTTTTCATCTAAAATTTTTGGTAATACATATACTTTTTTCTCGTAAGCGGCTGTGTTTGTCCATAATTCTAATTGCGCTAACGTTTGGTTTGTAAATGAGTTACTCATTACAAAACTTGGGTGGCCAGTAGCACAACCTAAGTTTACTAAACGTCCTTCAGCTAAAACAATAATGTTTTTTCCTTTAATGGTGTATTGGTCAACTTGTGGTTTAATGGTATCTTTAGTACTACCATAGGTTTTGTTTAACCAAGCCATATCAATTTCTGTATCAAAGTGGCCAATGTTACAAACAATAGCACCATGTTTCATACTTTCAAAATGGCGACCAACAACGATGTCTTTATTACCAGTTGTTGTAACAATGATATCCGCTTTTTTAACAGCATCATCCATTTTCTTAACTTCATATCCATCCATTGCGGCTTGTAAAGCACATATTGGATCAATTTCAGTAACCGTTACACGCACACCCTGCGATGATAAAGATTGAGCTGAACCTTTTCCAACATCGCCATAACCGGCAACAACTGCAATTTTACCCGCCATCATTACGTCAGTAGCTCTACGAATAGCATCTACTAAAGATTCGCGACAGCCATACTTATTGTCAAATTTTGATTTTGTAACTGAATCGTTAATATTAATTGCAGGTACTAATAACGTTCCTTTAGCCATACGCTCATGTAAACGGTGAACACCTGTGGTGGTCTCTTCGCTTAAGCCTTTAATACCAGCAGCTAATTCAGGGTATTTATCAAATACTAAATTAGTTAAATCGCCACCGTCATCTAAAATCATGTTTAAAGGTTTACGATCTTCGCCAAACCATAAGGTTTGCTCAATACACCAATCAAATTCTTCAGCATCCATGCCTTTCCAAGCATAAACTTGTATGCCCGCAGCAGCAATAGCAGCAGCAGCATGATCTTGTGTACTAAAAATATTACACGAACTCCAAGTAACTTCGGCACCTAATTCTTTTAAGGTTTCAATTAAAACTGCAGTTTGTATCGTCATGTGTAAACAGCCAGCAATGCGTGCGCCTGCTAAGGGTTTACTTGCACCATATTCTTTACGTAGGCTCATTAAACCTGGCATTTCTTCTTCGGCTAATTTAATTTCTTTTCGGCCCCACTCTGCTAAAGACATATCTTTAACTTTATGTGCAATAAATTTTGTTGCTGTTGTCGTACTCATTTTATTTTTGTTTTTTTAGTTAATAAAAATTAAGGATTACAAAGATATTAATAAGTTTGTAAATATAAAAACGCTATTTTTTGGTTGAAATAAGAGATATTAACCCCCATTTGAAGCTTGGAATACTTGATTTAGAAGGCTTTGGCCAATCTAAATCTATTTACCAAAAACGAGATTTAGAAAAAGCAGGGGCTCAATTTTTATTAGCTATTTTGTTAAAAACAGATGCTTTTGAATTAGAATATGCCCCAACCAATAAACCCTATTTAAAAAATAGAAACGAACATATCTCTATTTCGCACTCACATAATAAGTTGGCCATTGTTTTAAATACGAAACAAAATACTGGAGTGGATATTGAGTTAGTAAGAGAAAAAATTTTGAACATAAAACATAAATTTTTAAATGATGCAGAAAATGCTTTTGCAAAAGATAATATTGAAACCCTTACCTTTATTTGGGCAGCAAAGGAAACTCTTTATAAAATATATGGCTTAAAAGGTTTAGATTTTAAACTACATTTAAGCATTGAAATAAATAATAAAACCAATACTTTTTTTGGAACTATACAACAACATACTTTTACAAAACGTTACCAATTACAAAAAGAAAAATTACAAAATTATTGTTTAGTTTACGCCTTAGATGAAGTTTGATGTATTTATAAAAAAATTAATTACTAGCAAAAAACCTTTGTTGGCAGTACTTATAGACCCTGATAAGTTTAATCCACAATTAATAACGCTTGCTAATAAAACCAAAGTAAGTTGCTTTTTGGTGGGTGGAAGCCGATTAGAAAAGGGCGATATAAACAAAACAGTAAAAGCAATAAAAAAAGTATCAACTATTCCTGTAATTATTTTTCCAGGCGATGAAACACAATTAAGTAAACATGCTGATGGCCTTTTATTACTGAGCTTACTCTCGGGGCGTAACCCCGATTATTTAATTGGTAAACACATTACTGCTGCACCAATAATAAAAAAAATGCAGTTACCGCATTTACCTACCGCCTATATTTTAATTAATGGTGGTAAGGTTTCGCAAACTCAAAAAGTAACTAATACTCAACCACTAAACCCCAAAAACCAAACATTAATTATTAATACATGCTTGGCCGCAGAGCAATTAGGCTTTAAAGCTATTTACTTAGAAGCTGGCAGCGGTGCCAATTATAGCATATCACCTCAACTAATTAAAAAAATAAAAAAACAAATTTTAATTCCCATAATTGTAGGTGGAGGTATTACTTCAGCTAAAACAACGAAACAACTTTTAAATTCGGGTGCAAATATGTTGGTTGTTGGTAATATTTTAGAAAAAAATGTATATTTATTAACTGAAATAAATAATTGTTTATAGTAAATTAACTAATTGTTATTATTATCATAACAAAACTTGTAGTATTATAAATTTTTAAATAAAATAATAAAGTTAAAAATATGTTAAAATAAATGTAATGAAGTTATTTATTGTTACTAATAATAAAGAAGTACCAGATGAAACCGCACTTGTAACCAAAATGTTTGAGAGTGGTTTAACTACTTTACATTTGCGTAAACCTAAATATAGTACTAAGCAATTAGCTACTTATATTGAAGAAATTCCTGAACACTTTCATAATAGAATTGTTATTCATACCCACCATAAACTGGCACTTAAATATAGATTAAAAGGTATTCATTTAACAAGCACGCATTTAAGCAAAAAGTGGAAATATTTTTTTGTGCGCTTACGTTTACGCTTAAAATTTGGTTTAATATCAAAAAGCCGTAGTTACTTAAACTTACAACAGTTTTATGCGAAAGAAGAGTATAATTTTGATTACTTTTTAGTAGGCACTATTTTTAATAGTTTAACTGGCGAGTTATATAGTGGTTATTATGAAGAGGGTATAATTGCTGGACTTAAAAATTGTGGTAAAAAAATGGTAGCACGTGGCGGCACCACACCCATGGTAATAAAAAGAACAAACGACTTGGGTTTTTATGGCATTGCATTTAACTCATTTATTTGGGATCATGATTTACCTTACCAAAAATTTATAGAAATTTTAGAGGCCTTTAAATCACATAATATTGAACTAGAATAATATATCAAAATGAAAAACATTCTGTTTCTTTCTCTTTTGTTGTGTATTTTGTCATTTACTATATTTTCTCAAACTGTTTATAAAAAATATACTAATACTACTGCTAATTTTTCTCTACAATTACCACAAAATTGGGTTGTTTTAAACGATACCAAAGCCGAAAATAATATTGCTATCTGTGTACCAACCCTTGATAAAGAAAAAAAAGAATATGCCAATTGTTTTGAAGGTACCATCTTTTATATAGAGAAATATAAAAGCGATTTAAATACTACTTTAAAAAATAAAGACTATATCATTAGTAACGATAGCATTTTTACAAGCGATAGAATAAGCGATAAAGTAGTTGTTACTAAAATTCAAAAAAATAATTACAAAGGCATTTATCATCAAAATGTTTGTGGTATAAGTTGTAATGATGGCACAGGTTTTCATGCTGTGGCTGGTAAATGCGATTATTTATATTTCTCATTAGGTAGCAAAACCATTTGTATTTACACAACTGGCAAGGCATTAAGCCCCTCCGTTATAAAAAACATTATTGCTACATTTAAATTTATTTAATATATTTTTAACAGGTTTTTTTTACGGTTAATATTTTTATATTTGTGTTATTAACTAAAAATTACATTATGGCAAGAGTAAACACCTATCTTAATTTTTCTCGCAATACGGAGGAGGCATTTAATTTTTATAAATCGGTTTTTGGTGGTGAGTTTGGTAACAATGGTATTGCCCGTTTTGGTGATATACCAGCTATGGAAGGTATGCCTCCATTGCCAAATGAAGATAAAAATTTAATAATGCACATTGAATTA